>NZ_JAFAVV010000801.1 GCF_019242285.1 Bradyrhizobium sp. | reverse complement strand
TCGCACTATCAAGGTCGGCTCGGCCGGAAAGATTTTCTCGCTCACGGGCTGGAAGATCGGCTTTGTCTGCGCTGCGCCGCCGCTGCTCCGCGTCGCTGCCAAGGTGCACCAGTTCCTGACCTTCACCACCGCGCCCAATCTGCAGGCGGCGGTGGCGTATGGGCTCGGCAAGTCCGACGATTATTTCTTCGGTATGCGCAAAGATCTCGCCAGAAGCCGCGATCGGCTGACGGCGGGCCTCGAAAACCTCGGCTTTCCGGTGCTGCGCGCGCAGGGCACCTATTTCCTGACGGTCGATCTATCGCCGCTCGGATTGAACGAGACCGACGAGGCCTTCTGCAGGCGCATCGTCACCGAGTATAAGGTGGCGGCGATCCCGGTGTCGGCGTTCTACGAGCAGGACGCGGTGACCTCGGTGGTCCGCTTCTGTTTCGCAAAGCAGGACGCAACGATCGATACCGCGCTGGAGCGATTGTCGGACGCGGTGCATCGACGACGATAAGAGGCAAGAACGAGATGCGCGATCTGGGCCGCTGCCGGCTTACCCTCATCGCCGCGGTCGCGGCCTCGCTGTGGCTCGGCATGCTGCCGGCGGGCGCCCAGCAGCGCGTCGTCAATTTCTACAACTGGTCGAACTACATGGCGCCGGACGTCCTGGAGACTTTCACCAAGGAGACCGGCATCAAGGTCGTCTACGACACCTTCGACGCCAACGAGACGCTGGAAACGCGGCTGCTCGCGGGCAAGTCCGGCTACGACGTCGTGGTTCCCACCGCCTATTTCCTGCAGCGCCAGATCAAGGCCAAAGTCTTCCAGCCCCTCGACAGGTCGAAATTGCCGAACCTCGCCAATGCGTGGGCCGTGGTGACGCAGCGTCTCGCCACCTACGACCCCGGCAACCGTTACGCTGCCAACTACATGTGGGGCACCACCGGCATCGGCTACAACGTCAAGATGGCGCAGCAGATCCTCGGGGCCGAAGCGAAGATCGACAGCTGGGACATCGTCTTCAAGCCGGAGAACCTCGCGAAATTCAGGGATTGCGGCGTCCACATGCTGGATTCCGCCGACGACATTTTCCCCGCCGCGCTCGGCTATCTCGGGCTTGATCCCAACTCGACCAAGCCCGCGGACCTGGAGAAGGCGGCCGAGCTCGTCAGCAAGGTTCGGCCCTATGTCCGCAAGTTTCATTCATCGGAATATCTGAGCGCGCTCGCGACCGGCGAGATCTGCCTGGTCGTCGGCTGGTCCGGCGACGTCATGCAGGCGCGCAGCCGCGCGGCCGACGCCAGGAACGGCATCGAAATCGGCTACACGATCCCGAAGGAGGGCGCGCAGATGTTCTTCGACAATCTCGCGATCCCGGCCGACGCCGAACATGTCGCGGAAGCCTACGAGCTGATCAATTATCTCTACCGGCCGGAGGTCGCTGCCAGGAATTCGGATTTCCTTTCCTACGCCAACGGCAACCTCGCGAGCCAGAAGCTGATCGACCCGAAGATCCTCAACGACAAGAACATCTATCCGGACGATGCGACGCTCGCAAAACTGTTCGTGATTACCGCGCGCGACCCCGCCACCCAGCGCATCATCAATCGGCTCTGGACCAAGGTGAAGACCGGCAGGTAGGCCCGCCCGTGCAACTCAAGGGAGTTCCAGCCTGATGCAGTTACTGCAGGGGGTCAAAGTCATCGAGTTCTGCCACGTTGCCGCCGGTCCGTTCTGCGGCATGCTGTTCGCCGACATGGGCGCCGACGTGATCAAGGTCGAGAGCCCCGATGGCGACGGCATGCGGCAATGGCCTCCCTTGCGCGACGGCTTCAGCGAGAACTTCGCCTCCGTCAACCGCAACAAGCGTTCGGCGGTGCTGGACCTCAAGAGCGAGGCCGGCAGGCGCGCCGCGCGCGCCCTGATCCTGTCCGCCGACATCGTCATCGAGAACAACCGGCCGGGCGTGATGGAGCGGCTCGGCCTCGGCTATGAATCGTTCAAGGCCGAGCGGCCGGACCTGATCTATTGCTCGATCTCCGCGTTCGGCCAGAGCGGCCCCCGCGTCAACGAAGGCGGCTTCGATCTCACCATCCAGGCGCTGTCCGGCATCATGAGCGTGACGGGAGAGCCCGACAGCGCGCCGGTCAAGTGCGGCGTGCCGGTGTCCGATTTCAGCTCGGGGCTGTATGCAGCCTTCTCCGTGATGGCACTGCTCCACGCGGTGCGCCAGGGCGCGCCGGGCCAGCATATCGACATCGCCATGCTCGGCGCCTCGCTCGGCATCGCCGCGTTGCAGACCAGCGAGTATTTCGGCAGCGGACGCAACCCGGCGCGGCTCGGCTCCGCCCATCCCCGCAACGCGCCGTACCAGGCGTTCCGCGCCGCCGACGGCTATTTCGTGATGGCGGCCGGCAACCAGAAGCTCTGGCGCTCGGTCTGCGAGGTGATCGATCGTCCCGAGCTGTTCGACGATCCGCGCTTTGCCTCGACCGCGCTGCGCGCCCGGAATCAGGTCGCGCTGTGCGCGCTGCTGGAGGCCGTCTTTGCCGACCGCTCGGTCAGTTCCCTGATCGAGGCCTTCACGGATGTCGGCGTGCCCTGTGGTCCGGTGGCTTCCTATGCGGATGCGCTCACCGATCCGCAGGTCGTGCACATGGGCTGGGTTCAGGATATCGATCTGCCGGGCGGCGAGCGTGTGAAGACATTCGGTTCGCCGATCATGATGTCGGGGAGAGGCCCGGACATCCGGCGCGGGCCGCCGGCGCTCGGCGAGCACACCGGCGAGGTGCTTCGTGAGGTCGGTCTTGTGAAATAGCACGGGCGGCGGCGACGATCGGCAGCCGTTGCTCAAGCTTCCGGTGCAAAGCCGGCGAGCGCCCCGCGATAGGCCTTCCGCAGCGGCGTGGCATAGGCGCCGCGTCTGGAGGTCTTGAGCTTCAGCGTCACCAGGGCCTCGGCCTGCTTGACGGCGGCGGCGACGCCGTCGACGACCGGCACGCCGAAAACGCTCGAGAGTTGCGACGCCAGATCCGCCATGCCGGCGCAGCCCAGCACGATCGTATCGGCGCCATCGGCGATGGCACGGCCGATCTCGCCTTCGATCTTGGCCCGTGCACCGGTCTCGGGATGATCGATGTCGAGCACAGCGACGTCGCAGGCGTAGATTCGCGCGCGCTCGGCAAAGCCGTATTTCCCCGCCAATTCCTCCAGCGGAACCACCGAGCGCGACAGCGTCGTGACGACGCCAATTCGCTTGCCGACCTGTCCCGCGGTCAGAAGTGCGGCCTCGCAGATCCCGACGACGGGGAAGGGGGCAAAACTGCGCGCCGCGTCGAGCCCGGTATCGTCGAAGCAGGCGATCACCGCGGCGTCGGCGTCGGGCGCCTCGCGCAGCGCCTGGATCACGCCGGGCACCGCGAAGGCCTCATCATAGAAGCCCTCGATCGACGCCGGCCCGAGTGGGGCGGTCACAGCCCGAATCTCCGTTCCGGACGCGGCGACGGCCTTGCCGGCGGCTTCGATCGTCGCCGTCATGGTCTCGGTCGTGTTCGGATTGATCAACAGGAGTTTCATGAGGGCGTATGATAGTCTGCGTCGCCCTCGGCGGATACCGGCTTCTCGAAATCGAGCGTGCAATTCCTGAATTGCGCTCCATCCGCAATTCGGCCAATTGCGTAAACATACGTAGTTTTCACAGATGGCCATGTTGTCGATACTGGGCATATGGGTCGCCACGTGATCATCAAATGTCCCCGAACGGGCCTCAATCTGCAGCATTGGCTGCCAGATGCGCCCGAGGATTCTGAAGATTCCTGCCGCCAGGTGGCCTGCCCTGCCTGCGCCCCAACTTCACTTCGTTAATCCGAAAACCGGCAAGTTGCTCGGCGAGCAATAGAACTCCTCATAGACCTCGCCGCGGGCGGGCGCTCGAATCATGAGACGGCGAAGTGGTCAGCTTCCCGAAAGTTTCGACGGTCCCGTCGGGTCGCTTACCGGCTGACAGTACAACCTGTCAAAGCCAAGCCTGTGCAATAGCTACCTCGGTTCGGGAACTCGACCAGCGCGGCGTACCTGCCTGTCGGCCCGTCTTCAGCCGGCCGCAATCCTGGCCGCCTCCGCCGCAGCGCGCTGCATGCTGGTCGACATCTCGTTCGTCACGGTGCTCTGCTCTTCCACCGCAGCCGCCGTCGATGTGACGTACTCGCTCACGCTACTGATGGCATGCCTGATCTCGCCGAGAGCGCTGACCACGTCTCCGGAGATGCCATTGAGGTTTCCGATCTCGTGACCGATCTTGTCGGTGGCCTGCTTGGCCTGGGTTGCCAGGTTCTTGACCTCGGAGGCGACCACGGCAAAACCCCTGCCGGCTTCTCCCGCCCGCGCCGATTCAATCGTTGCGTTCAGCGCAAGCAGGTTGATCTGCCCCGTGATGTTGTTGATCAGTTCGATGATTCCGCTCATCGCCTGGGCGGCATCGTTGAGACGTTGCGCCTGGGCGTCGGCGGCGGCCACCCGATCCACCGCGCTTGTCGCAGTTTCCCTCGACTTGGTCATGGCTTCGGAGATCTCGCGAACCGACGCATTCAGTTCCTCGGCGCCGGCGGCGACCGATTCCATCATGCCACGGACCCGCTCGTTGCCCATGCGGACGAGCACCTGCCTGGTGACGTCGGTCGCATATTTGATGACCTTGAACGGCCTGCCGTTCATGTCGAGAATGGGATTGTAGGACGCCTGAATGTAGACTTCCTTGCCGCCCTTACCGATACGCTTGTATTCGGCAGCCTGGTATTGTCCCCGGTTGAGACTGGCCCAGAAGTCGCGATAGGCCACGCTGTCGCGCTCCGACGGCTCGACGAACAGGCCGTGATGCTTGCCCTTGATCTCATTCAGGGAATAGCCCAGTGCGTTCAGGAAATTGTCGTTGGCGGTGATGATCGTGCCGTCCATGTTGAACTCGATCACGGCCTGCGACTTGCCAATCGCTTCGATCTGGCCGGCGAGATCGGCATTCTTCAGTTTCTGCGCCGTGATGTCCGTTGCAAATTTGACGACCTTGAAGGGTTTTCCCTTTTCGTCGAGGACCGGATTGTAGGAGGCCTGGATCCAGACCTCCTTGCCGCCTTTGCCAATCCGCTTGTATTCCGCGGCCCGATAGTCGCCGCGATTCAGCGCGGCCCAGAACTCCCGATAACCCGCACCGTCGCGCTCCGACGGCTCGACGAACATGCTATGATGCTGGCCCTGGATTTCGCTCAGCGAATAACCCAGTGTCTTCAGAAAGTTTTCGTTGGCGGTGACGACCTTTCCGTCCATGGTGAATTCGATGACTGCCTGCGAGCGGTTGGTGGCCGCGAACAGCGCAGCAAAATCCATGTTTTGCAAACGAGCTGAGGCGTCGGCCCATTCGACAACCACGCCGGCGCGACTCCCGTCGGGCTTGCTTACCGGCGACGCCAAGAGGTCGAACGTTCGTTTGCCGATCCGGATCGTTGCGCGATGTGCTGACGTGAGGCCTTGCAGCAGCCGTCTTTGATGACTTGGATCCTTGTGGAAGACGTCGATGCTGGTTCCGATCAGCGTGGCGACGCTGAACCGCGGAATCTCCTTTTTCAGATCGGCCTCGGCCTCGCGCAACAACGCTACAACAGCATCGTTCATGTAGACGATGTTGAAATTTTCATCCGCTATCATCACGTTCGCGCTGATGGTCTTCGTGGACAACAGCGTGAGCGTGTCGGAGCTGGGCTTACGGCCAAACATCGAATCTCCATGTCGAAGTGCGTATCGAGAGAGGCACGGCTGCGCTGTGCACCCCCAGCGGGCGGTTGATCAATGGCTGCCTGCGGGACCGGGTTCATTGCGCGTTGATTGACGCATATTTTGCGAGAAGCGCGAAAAAACATTTAAGGACGCAGTCCGGGAGTCTACGGACAATGCGGCCATGGTCGTTCGTATTCAGGGTTCGGGCGCAATGGCGTGGCGCGTGAGCCGGGCGTCCGCGCGGTCTTCGCGCGGGTGAACAAATGGCTCTTCTCATGCGTTGCCTTTGGCTGTCGCCCGGCGGTCGTGCTAGCTTCGTGTGACAATTGATTCTTGCACGCATTAATTGATCAAGCCGGCCATGGAACGCGTGTTTCCCGAGGGTGCGATTGCCGCGCCGGCGGAGCGGGTTCGGCGGCCGTCGTTACGCATGCGTCTCATGCTGTTGGTCGTCGCCAGCGTCCGCACCCGCGATGCCGCCGCGATTGCGCCTCTTTCTGATCGACGATGATCCCCTGCTGCAAGTCGCTGCGCGAGACCACGGCCAATAGCGGAGCAGCCGGGATCGCCGCTTTCCGGAATCCATTCGGTTCGGGATAACGGCGCCGGCTTCGACATGACGCAGGCCGGAAAGCTCTTTGGGGCGTTTCAGCGCTTCCACAGTTCGGAGCAATACGAGGGCACAGGGATTGGCCTGTCGATCGCGGCGCGCGTGGTCCGGCGTCATGGCGGACGCATCTGGGCCGAGGCGGAAGTCCGCCGCGGCGCGACGTTCCTGTTCAGCATTCCCGACTGATAAAAGTACCTCCTGACGTGCCGTGAGAACATGCGCCGCTACCGCCATCTCCGGTGCAGCCACAGCCACTGCTCGGGATGCTCTCGAACCCAGCCCTCGACCACCGAGGTGATGGCCTGCGTCGTGCCCTGTACGTCGATCTGGCCGCTGCCGTTGCGCACCGGCTGTACTTCCTCCGTCAACTCGGCGCGGAAGCGATGGCCGCCGGGCAGGCGGGTGATGCGCACGCCATGGATCGGGCAATCGATCTGGCGGACGAGGCGGGCCAGCATCGGATTGGCCCGGGTCTTGCGGCCGAAGAAGGAGACCTCGACGCCGTTGGTCAGATACTGGTCGACCAGCATGCCGACATGCTCGCCACGCTTGAGCGCCTCGGCAAGCCGGATCGGTGCGTCGCGACCGGCGGGGACCAGCGTGCCCATCTTCACCTGCCGGATCTGCTGGATGATGCGGTCGGCGGAAGCGATGTTCGGCCGGCGATAGAGCACCGAGGCCTCGATGCCGTGCGCGGCGGCGGCCAGCGCCGGCAGCTCCCAATTGGCGAGGTGGCTCGTGAAGACCAGCGCAGGCTTGTTGTCATCCTTCAACTGGAAGAACAGCTCGTAGCTTCGCGACGGCACCTCGATGCGGCCATAGCGCGCCGGAAAGTTCTGGTCGTAATCCCAGATGTGATCGAGATGGGCGAATTCGGCGCCGACCCGGCCAAGATTGTCCCAGACACCCATCAGGATCGTCTCGATCTCGTCTGGCGATTTTTCAGGAAAGGCGGCGGTGAGGTTGGCGCGGCCGATGCGGTGCTCGCGCAGCCGCGGACCGATCATTCGGGCGATGCGGGCGAACCGGTCGGCGGTGCCGTCGGCGTCGAAATAGCGGGTGCCGCGCAGCATGGCGACCGTCAGCGCGCCGATCGCGGCTTCGCCGAGACCCTTGCCCGCGCTGCGAATCCCCGCCTTCAGGCGAGCCGTAAACAGTGACATGACGAAAACGAAGGTCGAGGGTCAGGCCGGCTCGCGGGTCAGGATCAGCGACGCGTTCTGGCCGCCAAAGCCGAACGAGTTCGACATGACCGCGGTGACGCGCGCGTCACGCGCCTTGTTGCCGACCACGTCGAACAGGATCGTCGGATCCGGATTGTCATAGTTGATGGTCGGCGGGATCCGCTGATGCTCCAACGTCAGCAGCGAGAACACCGCCTCGACCGCGCCGGCCGCCGAGATGGTGTGCCCGACCATCGACTTGTTGGAGGTGACCGGAATCTTCTGGGCAAGCTCGCCGAACACCGCCAGGGTCGTCTGATATTCCATCTTGTCGTTTTCGGGCGTGGCGGTGCCATGTGCGTTGATGTGGTCGATCTGCGCGGGCTCCATGCTGGCGTCGGCCAGGGTCTTTTTCATGCAGCCGATGATCGGCTTGCCGTCGGGGCTCGAGCGCGTGCGGTGGAAGGAATCGGTGAGCTCGCCGCAGCCGGCGAGAACGCCGAGAATGTTGGCGCCGCGCGCGGTCGCAGCCTCGTAGCTTTCCAGCACCAGGGCGCCGGCGCCTTCCGCCATCACGAAGCCGTCGCGGTTCTTGGAGAATGGCTTTGACGCGCCCTGCGGCGGCTCGTTCTGTGTCGACAGCGCCGAGAGCAGGGAGAAGCGGACCAGCGCCTCCGGATTGACCGAGCCTTCGGCACCCACGCACAGCGCGACGTCGGTTTCGCCACGGCGGATCGCCTCGACGCCGAGCTGGATCGCGGTCGCGCCCGAGGCGCAGGCCGTCGAGAGCGAGATCGGCGAGCCCTTGGTGCCGAAACGTTCGGCGAGAAAATCCGCGACCGATCCGAACAGGAAGCGCCGATGATAGCGGGTGAAGTCGCCGCCGCCGCTGACGCTCAGGAGGTCTTTGTAGTCGATCTCCTGCTTGCCGGTGACGCGGCCCAATTCCATGCGCTGCGGCCATTCCATCTCGATCGGCGCGACGGCGAGGAATAGCGGGCCCGGGAAGTCCCCCTTGCGGCCGATACCGGACTGCTCGATCGCCTCTTCGGTCGCCAGTTCGGCCAGCCGTTCGCTGAGGCCGGAGGAAGTGAACGGCTCGACCGGAATGAAATCCACCGTTCCCGCCATCGTCGTCTTCAATCCGTCGATGGGAAAGCGGCTGATGGTGTGGATGCCGGAACAGCCCGCCGTCAGCTTCGACCAGTTGTCGGCCTTGCCCGCGCCGAGCGAGGTCACGACACCCATGCCGGTGACGACGACGATCGGCCTGCCGGATTTATCGCGTGGTGCCGTCATGGTCCCCCCCTTGCAACGTCGTTAGCTGACCGCCTCGACCAGCGCCATGCCTTCGCCGCGCCAGTGACCGGCGCAGACCACCACAATCTGGGTCGGCGGCTTCGTCATTTCAATCTCGAACCCACTCGAATCGTTCGGTGGATAGAGCGCGCCGCGCGAGACCGACAAGGCGGCGAGCGCGATCCCGAGCGGAAACTGGGCCTCCATGGTGTGGCCGAAGCTCGTGCCGGTCGCCCGCACCGCGTAACCTGGATGCTGGCCGAGGAAGCTGCGCTCCTCGGAGGTGACGGGCTCGGCACCGGTGGCGCAGGTGAGAATGGCGCCGTCAGGCTCGAGCGGGCCGAGCTCGGACCACAGCTTGCCCAGCGTCGCCGTCACGTCGCCCGGCTGCCGGCGCAGGCTGTGATCGCTGACCACGGTCTTCAGCCGCGCAAACGGCTTGGCGCCTCGCGCCGTCGCATGCGCCTTGGATTCGACGACCAGGAAGGCGCCGGCCGAACCGAGCGCGAAACCGCTATGGCCCTGCCGCGCCCAGACCGGCGCGAATTCGTCCTTGAGGCAGAAGTCGCCGAACTCGTAGAGCATCAGGATGTCCCGCCGCTCGCTGTTCTGCGAGCCACCGATCAGCGCGATCTCGCTCTGGCCGGCGCTGATGCGTGAGATCACGTTGCGCGCGGCATCGACGCCGGCGGCTTCCTCGCCCATGAAAGTGCGCGATGTCCCGCACACGCCGTGCACGATGGCGATGTTGCCGGCGAGCAGGTTGGACAATTGCGCCAGGAACAGGGTCGGACGCAGGTCGCCCATCAACCGCTCGTTGAGCAGGCCGGGGGCGGCATTGCCCTTTGCCTGCGCGGTGAGGATCGCGGAATCGACCGCAAGGTCGCGCTCGCCGCCGGCGGCGGCGACGACCATGTCCATCCGCGAGAGGATCTCCTTGTTGCCTTTGACGCCCGCCGAATCGAGCGCAAGCCCCGCGGCATAGGTACCGATCCGCTGCCAGGCTTCCATCTGGCGCTGATCGCCCTTCTTCGGAATCTGCTTGTCCAGATTGACCGGCGCGAAGGGGTGGACGGCATAGGGTGCGACCACCTTGGTGTCGACGTTGACGCGCCGCTCGTTGAGCGCCTCCCAGTTGGCGTCGAGCCCCTCGCCGAGCGACGTGGCAAGGCCGATGCCGGTGATCCAGACTTCCGCCGGACCCGGTCGCACTTCTGTCGTTTCGGTCATGGCAACAACGCTTGCTGCGGAAAGCCGATTCGCTTGGCCACGGCATCCATGTGCCCGCGGAGGTCAGGATTGGGGAAGGGAATGTGACTCAGCATCAGCGTGGCATTGCAGCGGGTCTTGCCACCAACCGTGATCTTCGCCTCGGTTATGGCGTAGCCCGAGCCTTCGTGGTGGATGCTGGCATGGACGGTCAGGAGCTCGCCGGGCGGGACGAAGCCGCGCATCTTGGCCTCCTTGACCGCGGCCAGAAACGGCATGCGCTCGAACTTCATCAGGCCGACCAACAGCCAGCCGGAGCATTGCGCCATGGTCTCGATCAGGAGCACGCCTGGCATGATCGGATAGCCGGGAAAATGCCCCTCGAACACGGTGTTGTGCTGGGGAACCTGGGCTTCGACCGTAATCGTCTTCTCGTCCATGTTGAGGTCGAGAATCCGATCGATCATCTGGAAATATTCGAACTGCATGACCCTTAAGGCTGTGCGCCCGCACCCTTGGCTGCGACCAGCTCGTCGATACGTGCGCAAAGGTTCTTGAGCACGAAATACTGCTCGGTGGTTGCCTTGCCGTCGTTGACCTCCTGCGTCCATTTTTCCAGCGGCAGCTTGATCCCGAAAGCCTTGTCGATGGCGAACGCGATGTCGAGGAAATCGAGGCTGTCGATGCCCAGATCGTCGATCGCGTGGCTATCCGGCGTAATCGTGTCGCGCGGTATGTCGCAGGTCTCAGCGATGATCGTGGCGACCTGATCGAATGTGGTAGACATCACTAAGCCTTTGATATATTGGAGGTAATTTCCAGGATGGCGCGGGCAGCGGGCGTCGCGCCCCGAAACGCCCCGTTCCCCCATCCGGCAGTCGCATGCCCGTATAACGGAGCGCCGCGGTTAGTTCAATGGAGGCGGGAAGAGGTGGCGAACGGGGAATGGCGCAGAAATCGCGCCGCCACGCAAGGCCGATTCTAGAGCGGCGAGTCGGGGGTTGCGATGCGCGCACAATCGCGCTGGCCCAGCAGGATACAATCCTGGGTTCGGCGCATGTCGGCGATGCTCATGGCGAGCCAGATTCCGATCGCGGTCAGTGCCACGGTGAATGCGAAGGCCGCAATGTTGGCCAGCATGCGGTGACGGAAGTCGTCCGGCTCCTCCACCGGCCGCTCGTAGCGCGACAGGTCGAGCGGCTCGCACAGCGTGTCTTTGTGAAGAGCGTCCTTGTGAACGGGTTGCATCAATGCGTCGGCGCGCCATGCGGACGATCGCGCCGGGTCGCGTGGCCGGAACTGGATGACGCGGTGCTCCTCTTCCGCCGGAACGGGCCGCTGGGTTTTCACGGGCTTTGCGCTTTCGAATTCATGCGTGAATCAATTTAGCACGGCCGCCAAGCGCCTCACAGAAAATGTTATGACCATCCGCCATGCGACGATCACGGGACCTTGGTTCTCTTCGAAAGTGTCATGGAACCTGCCGTAGTCGATCCGCACACGTCCGGCCTCCGAGGTGCTCAGCACGTCGACATAACGATGGCCGAAACGGATGTCCGGATGTGCGTAATATCTGCGAGCGTGAACAGTTTGCGCCGCAACAACATCATATCCAGACACCACCGCCACGAACGAGACGTCGTTGGCCTCGAGGTCCGCGGCGGCGAGTCGGTGAAGCGGGCTCTGCTCGTCGAGCACATGGAAGAGCGTCCAGCTCAGGGCGAGTGCGGGACTCTCGTTCCGCGGCAGCGGCAATTCGCGGAAAGTGCGGGTGCTGCGGCCCTCGGCGGTCACGACGTTCCTGAACATCCACAGCCGCGCTGAAATACAGATAATCGATGTAGGCGCCGCCGGGCACGTTGGCGACCGGATGGTTGCCGATCCAGTAGAGCAGGGCGAACGCCGCGTTGAAGATGAGGAAAACCAGTGCGGCGCCGGCGACGAAGGCCGGCCAGGAGGCCGTCATGCAGCGATGGCTGATATCGGTCCAGAAGCTCGGATGCGGTCCCTCGGCGACGATCTCGCGGTTGCCGAACCGCAGCACGCGCGCCTTTAGCGTCCGTTCGCTCGAGCGGTTCAGCATCGGCTTTTCGTCCCGCGCGCATGGATTTGTGGCAAACACGTTGCTCGGCAAAGTCATCGTGGCATAATCGCGTATTTTCAAGGATTTATTTTGCAAGCCTGACCGGGGAGCCTCCAACCATGGCGAATACACGCGATCCGATCCTGCACCCTGTCCCGATCACGTCGTTGCGCCCGACGCAGATGACCGTCGGCATGCGCGAGGTCAAGGAAAAGCGCGAGCGCTGGCGTGAGCACAAGAAGAAGAAGCAGAGCGAATTGCTCGGCAGCCACATGATCCCGGTGGTGCTGGGACCGGACGGGCGCAACTATGTCGTGGACCATCATCATCTGGCGCGTGCGCTGCACGACGAGGGCGTCAAGAACGTCCTGGTCACCGTGATCGGCGACCTCACCATGGTCGGTCGCGACGCGTTCTGGGGCGTCATGGACAATAAGCGCTGGGTCTATCCCTACGATGCCAAGGGCGAGCGGCGGCATTTCAAGGACCTGCCGAAATCGGTCGCCGAGCTGAAGGACGATCCGTTCCGCAGCATCGCCGGCGAATTGCGCCGGGCCGGTGGCTTCGCCAAGGACACCACGCCGTTCAGCGAGTTTCTATGGGCCGACTTCCTCAGGCGTCATATCGCCCGCAAGGTGGCGGAGGACCATTTCGGCAAGGCGATGGAAAAGGCGCTCGAACTCGCCAAGAGCAAGGATGCTATCTATCTGCCGGGCTGGTGCGGCCCGGCGTCGGATGATTGATCACGACCCGGACCGGTCGACCAGCTGCACATCCTGCATGGTCGTTGCGAGACTACGGTCGATCAGCTCGATCACGGCGGCCTTGACCGCCTCGCTGGCGGCCGGATTCTGGGCCGCCGATGCTAGCTCGGCATCGATCTCCCGGCTCGGGCCCGCCATCCGGAACACGCCCGCATTCTGCAGCGGCGACGCCGCACGTTTGCTGATCACCTTGAAGCTATGCCCATCGATCACATGGATGGTGTAGAGCGCATGCAGCACCGCGGTCGAGCCGAACACTGCGACATTCTCGATGACGCCGATCCCGGCGGCCTTGCGGCCGCGGCTGCCGTAAGCGGACTCGGCCTTGGTGATCACCACATAGGCATCGAGCCCCTGCGGTAAGACCTGGTTGCGCACGAGCTCCTTGAGGGCGGCGTCGCGGCCGCTCCTCAGGTTCAAAGGGGTGAAGGCGGAGGCCTGCTCGCGCGCCGCGAAGGGCGCCCGCGGGTAGGTGACAGGCTTGACCTGGAAGCGCTGGCCGAGCCTGCTGCCGGCGCGCGCCCCGATCAGGTCGTCGAGGCCCCATGCTTCGATCGAGGCGTGGCGCTCGGTCTCGGCTGGGCCGGTGAGGCCCGCTCGGGTCAATGTGAAGTCGTCGCCGATCGCCGAGATGATGCCGATGGTCTTGGCCGCCTGCAATTCGGCGGGCGGCGTGTTCATGCTGGCGCAGCCGCCGGTCATCAGGGCCAAGGCTAAGGCCAGGGCTGCGGCGGCAAATGCAAAGGCGCTGCGCAAAGCCATTATCCGGCGCCTATGGGATGCGAATGTCGAAAGCATAGGACGCACCAACCCCGAACGAGACCTGGTTGGGCGAACCGCGCTGGGTCACCAGCGGGCTGGCCGCCGCATCGCCGAGCAGGCGGTCATATTCCACATAGGCGTGGGTCTCCCATTGCGGCGTGATCTGGTAGCGCAGTTGCGAGCCGGCGCCGACCGAATGCGCGCCGCCCTTGGCGTCGAACATCGGCAGGCCCGACGCCAGTGACTGCGCCGCGGTGATGCCGTAATAGGGCGCGGTCGCCCCGGTGCTCTGCGCGCTGAAGCGGGGGCCGGCCGACCAGGTGAGGCGCTGCCAGACCGGGACGATCACATCGGCCGAAAAGTCGGCGACGACGCCGTCATGGCCGCCGAAGCCGCGCCGGATCTCGCTGCGCAGGCGAAACCAGTCGACCGGGAAATATTGCACGAAGCCGCCGATCTCCACCGCGAGGCCAACGTCGCCGAGCCCGTTGAGCTCGAAATGGCCGCTGACGGTGCGGGCGCCTCGCAGCTTGACGGCGGGCCCGGCGCTGAACCCGTCATAGTCGAACAGCGCGATGCTCGGTGAATCGCGCTGGCTGCGGAAGCGTTGCGACGAACCGCCGGCGCGATCGATGGAGAAGATCGGCGTCGCCGTGAACGCTGTCGTCCTCGCTCCCTCGAACGCCGGCTGTCCGATGGCGTTGGCGCCGACGGTGACGGTCCATAGTCCCGAGATCGAGGGCAGCGGAACCGGCGAAAGCAGGCTCGGAGGACTGGAAGATTGCGCAAGAGCTTCGGTGACAGGTGCTCCCATGGTGACGGCCAGCAGAAGGACCCCAGATACGCGACGAATAGCCATTCCTCACTCCGCCCCGGTACCGCCGGGCTGCCTGTGGGGCGGAAAATCGGTGGTTCGCTTGTCCCGTTGATGTCCCGCAAATGGCCGATTTGTTGCCTTTTGTTGCATCCGATGGCGCGTGCAATACGCGGTTACAAAAATCTGCTTCCCGATCTCGCGAACCAGACGAGATAGTCGCGCATGGCCCAGCATCTTCTCATCGTCGATGACGACAAGGAAATCCGCACGCTGCTGTCGCAGTTCATGACGCAGCACGGCTATCGCGTGTCGGTCGCCGACGACGGCCGCGCGATGATGCAGGCGCTCGAAGGCGCGCGCATCGACCTGATCGTGCTCGACGTCATGCTGCCGGGCGAGGACGGCCTCAGCCTGTGCCGGCGCGTTCGCGCCTCGGCCGCGATCCCGATCGTCATGCTCACCGCAGTCGGCAGCGAGACCGACCGCATCGTCGGCCTCGAGATGGGCGCCGACGACTATCTGCCCAAGCCGTTCAACCCGCGGGAGCTGCTGGCGCGGGTTCGCGCCGTGCTGCGGCGGGCCAGCGCGCCTGCGGGCGGCCAGTTGAACGGCGCCGGCCGGGCGCTGGAGTTTTGCGGCTGGCGGCTCGACGTCAGCGGGCGGCGGCTGTTCTCGCCGGCCGGCGCGCTGGTGCCGCTGCGCGCCGCCGAATTCGACCTCCTGCTCGCGCTCGCCGAGCGGCCGCAGCGCGTGCTCAACCGCGAGCAACTGCTCGACCTCTCGCGCGGTCGCGCGGCCGCCAGCTTCGACCGCAGCGTCGATGTCCAGATCAGCCGGCTGCGGCGCAAGCTCAACATCGAGCCGGACGGCCCAGAGCTGATCAAGACCGTGCGCGGCGGGGGATATGTGTTCGCGGCGAGCGTCGCGGCGGTGGGGGCAAGACCATGAAGGACTGGCGTCTCAACAGCATCGCCGCCCGGATCGCGCTGACGATCGTGCTCGCGATTACATCGGGAATCGCGCTGACTTTCGCGCTGGGAGCCAGCAGCCATTACTGGCTTGACGAGAGGGAAGCGCGGGACGGTACGGCGGACTGGAAGGTCTTCGTCGACCGTTTTGGCGTCCTGACCGTGAACCGCCATCGCAGCATTCCGCTGCTTGCCGCGCGCATCGCGACGGTTGCGGGCATCGTCGGGCGGATCTCCCCGAGCGATCGTCCTGCCGTCATTGCCGCAGTCGCGGACAAGGACCTGGAGGTGCGGATCAGCGATCAGCCCGTGCTGGACGCGATCGAGCGGCCGGCAATCCTCCTCCGGCTGCGCGAGCTGATCGAGTTTCAATTGCAGGAGCCGCCGGGCACCGTGCGGGTTGCCATCGGTCACACGAGCACAGTTCGATCGGTGGCCCGCACCTCCGGTGAATTGCTGGCTGAAGTTGCGCTGCCGGATGGCAAGTGGCTCGCGGTCAAGGCGCCGGACTTCGTCCTGGAGAAGGGGCTGGTCGCTCCGCTTCCGTTCATGCTGCTGGTTCTGCTCGCTGTCCTCATTGCAGGATTGTCGGCCTGGACCGCGCGCCGGCTGGCGCGGCCGATCACGGCATTCGGGCTGGCTGCCGAGCGCTTCGGGGCCGGCACCGAACCGGTCGCGCTCATCGAGACCGGTCCGCGGGAGCTGCGCGCCGCGACGCGCGCCTTCAACCAGATGCAGGAGCGGCTGCGCCGCTTCATCAACGACCGCACCCAGATGGTCGCGGCGATGTCGCATGACCTGAAGACGCCGCTGACGCGCTTGCGGCTGCGCGCGGAGCTGATCCGCAACGACGCCCACCGGCGCAAGATGCTGGCCGATCTCGACGAGATGACGGCCATGATCGAATCGACGCTGACCTTCGTGCGTGACGATGCGAAGCGGGAAGCGCCGCTTCTGGTCGATCTCGCGGCGCTGGTCGAATCGGTCTGCGAGAACGCGCTGGATGCCGGCGGCGCCGTCGAGGTATCGGCAATGCAGGGCATCAACGTCACCTGCCGCCCGACCGCGATCTCGCGGGCGGTGGCCAACCTGATCGACAATGCCGTCAAATATGGCGGCCGGGCGCGGGTCGGCCTCGAGCGTGTCGGCCGCCGCGCCGTGATCACCATCGACGATGACGGGCCGGGCATCCCGGAAGCCGAGCGCGAGAAGGTGTTCGCGCCGTTCTACCGCATCGAGACCTCGCGCAATCGCGACACCGGTGGCGTCGGACTCGGGCTCGCGGTGGCGCGCACCAATGTGCGCGAGCATGGCGGCGACGTCACCCTCGCCACCGCCGACGGCGGCGGATTGCGGGTCCGGCTCGAACTGCCCGTCGAGGCGGCCGACGGAAGCTCGAAACCGCTCGCCGCCTGAACGGCCACAGGCGGTCATTTCGGCAGCCGGCCCAGAAGATGGAATTCCGCGTTCGGCCGCATCCGCGTCAGATGCGCCATCCGGTTCGACAGCGCGAACAGCGCCGCGATCGCGCCGATGTCCCAGATGTCGGCCTCGGAAAAGCCGTGGCCTGCGAGCGCGTCGAAATCCGCGTCCGCAACCAGATACGGCTCGGTGCAGATCCTCATCGCGAAGTCCAGCATCGCGCGCTGGCGCGGGGTGATGTCGGCATTGCGGTAGTTGATCGCGATCTGGTCGGATATCAGCGGGTTCTTGGCGCGGATGCGCAGGATCGCGCCATGCGCGACCACGCAGTATTCGCATTGGTTGGCGCTCGACGTCGCCACCACGATCATCTCGCGCTCGGCCTTGGAGAGCCCGCCGTCCTTCTCCATCAGCGCGTCGTGATAGGCGAAGAACGCGCGAAACTCGTCCGGCCGCCAGGCCAGCGCCAGGAACACGTTCGGCACGAAGCCCGACTTTTCCTGCACCGCGAGCAGGCGGGTACGGATGTCGTCCGGCAGCGCGTCGATGGCGGGCACGGGAAAGCGGCTGAGGGATTGGGTCATGACGAGGTTCCGGCTCGCGCCTTGGGCGGCTCGAGCCAAACATAGTCGACCGCGCGGTTCGCGCAAGGCACTGGTGCGCCGACGTGCCGCTATCAGCGCAGCGGCTTCTTGAGCACCGAGAAGCGGTCGGGGTCGAGGCCCTGCGACGGCTGCAGCATCGGAGCCTCCAGCACCGACAGCGCGCGCGGGGCGGTGACCGGCCGGTCGTTGATGCCGGGGTCGCTCACGACGTCGCGCTGCGAGGTCGCGCCGCGCCAGCGCTCCACGACGGCGCTGACGAAATGCATGTCGTGGCCGGCGGTCACCGACGGCACCGAGGCGATGGTCGCCTCGCTGCGCGGCAATTGATGCGGCGGCACTTCCTTGAAGCGCAACCGGGTCGGCAGCGCCACGCCCTCGCCGAACGCCAGCACCTCGCGGGTGCCGAGCGAGGGCACGAAGGACAACAGGTTCGCCGCCGCGTC
>NZ_JAFAVV010000641.1 GCF_019242285.1 Bradyrhizobium sp. | reverse complement strand
CTGCAGCAGAAGGTGTTGAGCGGGAGAAGCTACACCACCGTGGCCGGCAAGGCGTTCCGGCCGCGCAGCCTCGATCTCGGGCCGTGGCGCTGGCTCACCTTCGCGCTCGGGCTCGTCTACCTGCTCGTGGTCGTGGTGTTGCCGATGCTGGCGCTGATCGTCGCCGCGTTCCGAAAATTCCTGTTCATCCGTGATGTCGCCGCCCTGTTCGACATGCGGCAATATTCGCTGATGCATTTCGACAGCATCTTCGACAATCCGCTGACCTTGAAGTCGATGGTCAACGCAGTCGAGGTCGGCATCATCACCGCCATCATCGGGGGCACGCTCGCCTTCGCGATCGGCTACACCATCCACCGCACCCGGCTGCCGGGCCGCCGCAGCATCGACCTGATCTCGACCGTGCCGGTCGCGATCCCCGGCCTCGTGGTCGGCGTCGCCTATCTCTGGGCCTGGATCGGCATTCCCGGCGGGCTCTACGGCACGATCTGGATTCTCGCGCTCGCCTTCATCGCGCGCTTCATGCCGGACACGGTGAAGGCGCTGTCGACCTCCTTCCTGCAGATTCATCGCGAATTGGAGGAGGCGGCCTGGGTCTGCGGCAAGGGCACGCTCGCGACCATCGCCACCATCGTGCTGCCGCTGGCGCGGCCGGGCGTGATTGCGTCCATGACGCTGCTGTTCGTGCTGGCGATCCGCGAACTCGGCTCGTCGCTGTTCCTCTACACCAGCAACACCATGGTGATGTCGGTCCTGCTGCTTGACTATTACGAAGGCGGCAATGTCGGCAAGACTGCGGCCTTCAGCCTGGTGCAGACCGTGCTGCTCGGCGTCCTGATCGGCGGCGCCAACTGGCTGTCGCGCGGGGCGCGGCAAGGCGGGGTGGCGCAAGGCATCAGGTAGCGACGGTCCAATAAGAAAAGTGCAGGGAGGATCAGCGTGAGATCAGGAAGATTGGCGAGAGTTGCCCGCATGGCGGTCATCGCGGCGCTCGGGTTCGCGCTCGGCGGCGCGCCCGCGCGGGCCGAGGAGAATTTCGGGCCGCCCGAGCTGATCGCGGCGGCGAAGGCCGAGGGCAGGCTCGTGTTTTATACGGCCAATTTCGCCGAGGTCGAGCAGCAGGTCATCAAGGAATTCAACAAGCGCTTTCCCGAGATCAAGGTCGAGATGGTGCGCGCGCCCGGCGGCCAGCTCATCACGCGGGTGAAGACGGAGGCCGCCGCCGGCAAGCTCATCGCCGACGTGGTCGACCATTCCGATCGCGCTCTGATGCTGCCGCTCGCTGACCTGTTCCAGGACTATGCGCCGCCGAACGCGGCCGACTACAATCCGGATGCGCAGATCTCGCCGAAGCTGTGGCCGCGCGCGACGCTGGTATGGTCGATCGCCTACAACACCGAATTGGTGAAGGACCCGCCGAAGAGCTGGCGGGATTTGACCAAGGCCGAATACGACAAGCAGACCGGTCAGGTGTTCGCCGCCTCCGGCGGCACCACCTGGACCCGCACCATGTTCGAGCGCCAGGTGCTGGGCGAGGACTACTGGGCCAAGCAGGCGGCGACGCATCCGGTGCTCTATCCATCGGGCGCGCCGATGTCGGACGCGCTAGTGCGCGGCGAGATCGCGATGGGGCCGTTGCTCTACAATGCGATCTACCCCAAGCAGAAGGACGGCGCGCCGATCAAGATCTTCTTCGCGCCGGAAGGCGCACCGGTCAATCCCTACGCCACCGGCATTCCGAAGACGGCTGCGCATCCCAATGCGGCAAAATTGTTCCTGAACTGGTGCATGTCCAGAGAGGGGCAGACCTTCATGATCAAGGAGCTCGGCAATCTCACCTCGCTGAGGGAGCCGCCGGTCTATCCCGAGGGTTTCGACCCCACGGTGGTGAAGGTCTGGTACCCGAACTTCGACCAGTATGTGAAGCTGCACGAGCCCTGGGTCGACGACTGGAACAAGACCTACGGCTACCGGCAATGAGGGAGGTTTGATGAGGCCGGTGACATCATGACGGGGACGCTCGAAGTCACGCACCTGCGCAAGCAGTTCGCGATCGGGCGGCCGGCCATCGACGGCGTCAGCTTTGGCGTGCCGGCCGGCGAGATCGTGGTGCTGCTCGGACCCTCCGGTTGCGGCAAGACCACGACGTTGCGCTGCGTCGCCGGTCTCGAGCATCCGACCGGCGGCGAGATCGCAATCGGCGGCAAAGTGATGTCTTCGCCGGAGCGCGGCGTGCTGGTGCCGCCGCGGCAGCGCGACCTCGGCATGGTGTTCCAGTCCTACGCGGTCTGGCCGCACATGACGGTGCGGCAGAACGTGGTCTATCCGCTCAAGCACCGCAAGGTTGCCCGCGCCGACGCCGACAAGAAGGTCGCCGACGTGCTGGCGCTGGTCGGCCTGTCGGAATACGCCGACCGGCCGGTGGTGGCGCTGTCGGGCGGACAGATGCAACGCGTGGCACTGGCGCGCGCCATCGTCTATCGGCCGCAGCTCCTGCTGCTCGACGAGCCGCTGTCCAATCTCGACGCCAAGTTGCGGTTGCGGTTGCGTGACGATCTGCGCGTCATCCTGAAGCAGACCGGCATGACCGCGCTCTACGTCACCCATGACCAGGCCGAAGCCGTCGTGCTCGGCGACCGCATCGGCGTGATGCGCGACGGCAAGCTGTTGCAGATCGGCTCGCCGGACGAGATCTATAACCGTCCAGCCGACCTGTTCGTGGCCAATTTCACCGGCGCCACCAACGAGCTCGCCGGCACGCTGGTCGAGCGCAACGGCAAATTCGGCGTGGTCGATTTTGGCGACGGACGGCGCGCCGAGGCCGCGCTGCTGCAGCCGGTTTCCCCCGGC
>NZ_JAFAVV010000478.1 GCF_019242285.1 Bradyrhizobium sp. | reverse complement strand
ACCAATGCGCGTCGAAATGAAGCCTGTTTTCGGGTTGCCCGTAGCGCACCGGGCAGCCAAAGACCTCGATGTCCCTTTTCGTCCCCCGAGGCCGGCCGAACGTGAAATCCAGACCCGACGCGGAGAACGATGATCCCATGACATCGCGATGCAGCGACACATGGACACCGGCCTGGAGCTCAACAATGAACTTATAGAGGGCCGCATCAACCTGCGGATACGGAACTGGAGTCATGGTCCAGACAGCAGCCTTGTCCTGCTCCAGGAATTGGACGTCCACGAGCGGTGCGGCGAGCTGGTGATATTCGACAGCAAAGGCCATGGTTCGGCGGAAGTCGGTGCTCGAAAGGATCGCAAAGCCGTACATGCCGTAAGTCGAGACATGGAACCTCGAGCCGGTCGCGTAGGCAAAATGCGGATTTGGGGAAAGCCTGATGGCATTGCGATAGGCTTCCAGAACCTGATTTGCAGAAACCCGGGCTTCCGGTGAGCCCAATTGCCGCTCGGAAACATGAAGTCCTGCGAGCGCCTCCTTGGCTGAAACGCCCTCGTCCTTGAGCGCGTCCACCACCGTCGCGATCTTGACGATGGGATAGATTTTTTCGTTCGGTCCAAGCTTGGTCATCGAGATTGATACGAAGTTCGTAGTCGCCTCACAGGCTCGACAGGTGCAGCGGCCGCACCTCGCGGGCCTGGGCGGCGAGGCGGATGCCGGCATTGGCAGCGCCAAAGCCCTGGTAATTGCGCCGCTCGACGATCTCGAAGAAGAAGCGCTCGTCGAAGATATGGGTATAGACCTGGAAGAACTCGCCCTCGCCTTCGCGGTCGTACAGGATGCGGTTTTCGCGCAGCGCCGCCATGGTCTGATCGTCGAGGCCGTAGCGGGCCTCGATGTCGTCGTAATAATTGTCGGGAATTTCCAGGAAGCCCGCGCCCCGTGCGCGCATGTCGGCGACAGCGGCAAAAATGTCGGTGCATGCGAACGCCACGTGCTGCACGCCGGAGCCGAAGAACTCCGAGATGAAGCGCGCCGACAAGGTCCGCGTCGCCGCCGAGCCGTTCAGCACGATGCGCAGGTCCCGCGCGCGGTTGATCAGCGCCTGGCTCTGCACCAGCCCGCGCGGATCGGGCACTTCCACCTGCGGCATGCGATCGAGATCGAGGATGCCGGTGTAGAACAACAGCCACGACAGCATCTCGTCGTAGGGCATCGACTGCGCGATGTGATCGACCGCGGTGAGCCGGTCGGTGGCCGCGTCGCTTACAACCATCTCGAAATCGGTGTCCCAGTTCTTGCCGCCGGTGTCGAGGAAATAGAGAAGGCTGCCGCCGACGCCATGGATCGCGGGGATTTCCAGTTCGCCCGGCCCGACCGGCTGATAGAACGCCCTGGCCTTCAAGGCTTCAGCCCGCGCCATCGCCTGGCCGGCATCGTCGACATCGAGCCCGATGGCGCAGACGCCGGGGCCGTGGGTGATGTAATGCGAATGCGCAAAGCCTTCGGGCTCGCAATTGATGACGAGCTCGATCTTGCCCTGCGACCATCGCTCCACGGCTTTGCTCCGATGCATGCCGGTGTTGCGGAAGCCGAGCTGGCCGAACAGGTTCGCGAGCTCGGCCGCCTTGGTCTCGTTGACGGCGAATTCGATGAAGCCGGCGCCGCGCGTCTGCGCCTTTGGTTTCAGCGCCTCGGCCGCTGCGGTTGGAAACTTCGCGGCAAGCTGGTCCTCCAGCAGGATCAGCGAGCGCAGGCCGTCGATCGCGGTGCGCGACGGCGAGCCGGCGCGGAACTGGTCGTTGAAGATTTCCAGCGACAGCGGCCCGGCATAGCCGGTGGCCGCCACCGCTTCCATGAATTCCGCGACCGGCAGGTCGCCCTGTCCCGGGAAACAACGGAAGTGCCGGCTCCAGGACAGCACGTCGAGCTCGATCCGCGGCGCGTCGGCGAGCTGCACCAGAAAAATCCTGTCGGCAGGGATGGCGCGGATCGCGTTGACCGGGAATTTCGGCGCCAGCGCGTGAAAGCTGTCGAGGATGATTCCGATCGCTGGATGCGCCGCGCGGCGCACGATCTCCCAGGCGTCACGATAGTCGTTGACATGACGGCCCCAGGCCAGCGCCTCGTAGCCGACCCGCAGGCCACGCTTGCCGGCGCGCTCGCCGAGCTCGCGAAAATCATCGGCGGCGCGGTCGATACCGCCGAGCGCGGCCGGCGAGACGTTGCTGCAGATCAGCAGCAGGTCGGTCTGAAGCTCCTGCATCAGGTCGAACTTGCGCTCGGCGCGGGCGAAGCCGCGCGAGCGTTGCGGCTCGGCAAAGCCCTCGAAATC
>NZ_JAFAVV010000572.1 GCF_019242285.1 Bradyrhizobium sp. | reverse complement strand
CGCGGCAAATTGACCGCCCGCGAGCGCATCGAGCTCCTGCTCGACAAGGGCTCGTTCGAGGAGTTCGACATGTTCGTCGAGCACCGCTCGTCCGAATTCGGGATGGAGAAGAACAAGGTTCCCGGCGACGGCGTCATCACCGGCTGGGGCACCGTCAACGGCCGCAAGACTTTTGTGTTCGCCAAGGATTTTACCGTGTTCGGCGGCTCGCTGTCGGAGACGCATGCGCAGAAGATCGTCAAGATCCAGGACATGGCGATGAAGGCGCGCTCGCCGATCATCGGGCTCTATGACGCCGGCGGCGCGCGCATCCAGGAGGGCGTCGCGGCCCTCGCCGGCTATTCCTACGTGTTCCGCCGCAACGTGATCGCGTCGGGCGTGATCCCGCAGATCTCCGTCATCATGGGCCCCTGCGCCGGCGGCGACGTCTACTCGCCGGCCATGACCGACTTCATCTTCATGGTGAAGAACACGAGCTACATGTTCGTCACCGGCCCCGACGTGGTGAAGACCGTCACCAACGAGGTGGTCACCGCGGAGGAGCTCGGCGGCGCCTCGGTGCACGCGACGCGCTCCTCGATCGCCGACGGCGCCTTCGAGAACGACGTCGAGGCGCTGCTGCAGATGCGCCGTCTGATCGACTTTCTTCCCGCCAACAACAGCGACGGCGTGCCGGAATGGCCGAGTTTCGACTCGATCGAGCGCGTCGACATGTCGCTCGACACGCTGATCCCGGACAATCCGAACAAGCCCTACGACATGAAGGAACTGATCCTGAAGGTCGTTGACGAGGGCGACTTCTTCGAGATTTCGGAGGCGTTCGCGAAAAACATCGTCACCGGCTTCGGCCGCATCGCCGGCCGCACCGTGGGCTTCGTCGCCAACCAGCCGATGGTGCTGGCGGGCGTGCTCGACAGCGACGCCTCGCGGAAAGCCGCGCGCTTCGTCCGCTTCTGCGACGCCTTCAACATCCCGATCGTCACCTTCGTCGACGTGCCGGGCTTCCTGCCCGGCACCGCGCAGGAATATGGCGGGTTGATCAAGCACGGCGCGAAACTGTTGTTCGCCTATTCGCAATGCACGGTGCCGCTGGTCACGGTGATCACGCGCAAGGCCTATGGCGGCGCGTTCGACGTCATGGCGTCGAAGGAGATCGGCGCCGACATGAACTACGCCTGGCCGACCGCTCAGATCGCGGTGATGGGCGCCAAGGGCGCGGTCGAGATCATCTTCCGCGCCGACATCGGCGACCCCGACAAGATCGCCGCGCGCACCAGGGAATACGAGGACCGCTTCCTGTCCCCCTTCATCGCCGCCGAGCGCGGCTATATCGACGACGTCATCATGCCGCATTCGACCAGGCGGCGGATCGCAAGGGCGCTGGCGATGCTGAAGGACAAGCAGATGGAAATGCCGGCGAAGAAGCACGACAATCTGCCGTTGTGAACGGCGCCGTCGCCCGGATGAGCGCAGCGATATCCGGGTTTCGCCGAAGTCCCGCATATCGCGTTGCTCATGCGGGCTACCGATCTGCGCCAAGCCTTCGTAAATTGATCCAATGACCGAAGACGATCCGACCGACGAGATTTCAGAGATCGAGACGCGGATAGAGGAGCTGGCCGAGATCGCCGAGCGATGCCGGAAGTTCATTCTGGCCTCCAAGCTGGCCATTGCTGGTGGCCCTGCATTGTTGTTGATCACGATGCTCGGACTGCTCGGATCGGGTGAGATTGCCGCGCTCGGATCGATCGTTCTGGTGCTCGGCGGAATCGTGTCGCTCGGCTCGAATGTCAGCACCTTGCGGCAGACCGACGCCGCCATCCGCGCTGCCGAGGCGCGGCGCTCGGAGCTGATCGACGGGATCGGCCTTCGTCTGGTCGGTGATGTGCCGATGAAGCTGACGTGACGTGCTCGCTTGTGCAGCAGCGCAGGGCGGGTTACGCGTAAGCCGCAACCCGCCGAACAGGCGTTGAGATATCCGCGGATTGCGCTACGCTAGTCCGCCGATATTTCGACGGAACAAGAACAATCGCACAGGGAGACGACCCAATGCCCCGCCACCCAGATTTCGTCCCGCAGGGCGTAATCCCGGCGGTGCTGCTGCCGTTCCACGCGGATTTCTCAATCGACGAGGCGAGCTTCCGGGCGCATTTGCGCGATGTCGCCGCGGTGCAGAGACTGTCTGCGATCACGGTCAACGCCCACTCCACCGAGGTCGCCTCGTGCACCCAGGACGAGCAGCGCCGCGTCATGGAGATCGCAGGCGAGGAGGTCGGCGACAAACTGCCGATCATCCACGGCATCTGGGCAGACGGCAGCCTGGAGGCAGCGCGGATCGCGCGGCGGGCCGAGGCCGGCGGAGCGTCGGCGCTATTGGTGTTCCCGCCGGCGCCGTTCACGCTCGGCCAGTCCGCAGAAATGGCGCTGGCGCATTTCAGGATCATCGCGGACGCGACCAACCTGCCGCTGATCGCGTTTCAATATCCGCTGGCCACCGGGCAGGGCTATCCGGCGGCGACGCTGGAGCGGCTGCTCGACGAGGTGCCGACCATCCGCGCCATCAAGGACTGGACGCCGCAGGTTGCGCAGCACGAGAGCCAGATTCGGGCGCTGCAGGGGCGCAAGCGTCCGGTCAACGTGCTGTCGACCAACAGCGCCTGGTTGTTGAGCTCGCTGGTGCTCGGCTGCAACGGCCTGTTGTCCGGTAGCGGCAGCGTCATCGCCGATCTGCAGGCGAGGCTCTATCGCGCCGTGAAGGCCGACGATCTGGCCGAAGCCCGCCGGCTGAACGACCGCATCCTTCCGACGGCGCGGGTGTTCTATGCCGATCCCTTCGTCGACATGCACAACCGCATGAAGGAAGCGCTGGTGCTGCTCGGGAAACTGCCGCGTGCGGTCGTGCGTCCGCCGCTGGTGAAAATCACGGCGGCGGAGATCGGCCGGATACGGGAGGCGCTGATCGAGGCGGAACTGCTCGATGTCCGGGCGGCACTGGGACGCGACGCCGCGTGACGCGCACCGTCAATTTGCCGTTGCGTGGAAGTTCGTTTATGATCGGAGCCGATATCATATCGAGAGATATCCTGACATGTCCGGCAGTGTGGACGACACGAACTACGTTACCGAGCGCAGCCCTGCCGCCATTGCGGCACGGGGGGCTGCGATCTACGACCGGCTGTACCGGGCCGACTTCGAAGCAAAATGGTTGGGACGATTCGCCGCCGTGGACATCGAGTCGGGGCAGGCGATTGTCGAGACGTTTCCGGAGACCGCCTTGGCAAAGGCGCGCTCGGCATCTCCGCACGGAATTTTCTACCTGGTCCGGATCGGATCGCCAGGAGCATTCAAGCTGAGCCGGCGGGTGACGGGTGCTCATTCCGGGCGGGTTTGACTTCTCGGGCAGCCCGGTCGTCACGATCCAGGTAGCGGGGCACTTAGCTTCAAGAACTTATCAAGCCGTCATCGACACCGGCTTTACCGGCTTTGTCGAGTTGCCGCTTTTTGAGATGATCGAGCTCGGCCTCAGGAGCGAGGGAGCCGCCAATGTCGTGCTGGGCGATGGGAGCATCATCACCAACCTGCTTTCAACGGCCGACGTGCATCTCGGCGGCCGGGTCGAGAGCGGAACGATCCTGCTTGCCGAAAGCTCGTCCGGCGTGCTGGTTGGAATGGCCTTCCTCCGGAAATTCAGGAAGTCGTTGATCCTGACGAACCGCGTGGTCGTCCTCTTTGACGAGGAGAAGACGCTCGATATGATCTTAGAATTGGCGAAAGATTCGTTCCGATAGCTTTGTTGAGTTCATATGGATTCGATGATGAAGTGTTTTCGCGTCGTGCTTTTCGGTCTCGCCATCCTCGCCACCACCCCCGCATCCGCCGATGAGACCGTCACCATCGCGGGCTCTCGCGCGGTGCTGATCAGGCCGGCCGCGCCGCGGGCGAGCGTGATCCTGCTGCCGGGCGGCAACGGCGCGATCCATGCCGGCGATCATGGCGATATCCACGCACTGAACGGCAACCAGCTCGTCCGCACCCGCAACGCCTATGCGGCGCGCGGGTTCGCCGTGCTGATCGCCGACTACAACACCGACCTGAGGGCGGCGGTCGACACCATGGCCGCGATCAAGCGGCCGGTGACGGTCATCGCCACCAGCCGCGGCACGCAGCGCGCCGCCGAGGGTATCGCGCAAGGGGCGCGGCCGGATGCGCTGGTGCTGACGTCGGGCTTCCTCAGCCCGGAGTCCGGCGCCTCCAGCAACGTGATGTCGATCCTCGGCTCACCGGCGGCGCTGCCGCGTACGCTCGTGATCCATCACCGCGAGGACAGTTGCAAGTTTACGCAGCCCGCCGGTGTCGAGCCGTTCATCCGATGGGCCGGCGGCCGGGCGCGGGTGAGCTGGCTCTCCGGCGGCGCGGAGGAGGGTGATTCCTGCGAGGCCGGCGGCCATCACGGTTTTAATGGCCTCGATGGTCAGGTGGTGGGGTTGGCTGCGGGATTTCGGTGAGCGCGCTTCTCACGGATACCCGGAGCCCGCCGTCTCCACCTCGACGATGTCGACGCGCGAGGACGATTTGCGCTGGCGCAGCTCCTCATAGGAGGTCGCCGCGCTGAGGCAGAACAGCGTCCTGCGCTCCGGTCCGCCCAGCGCGCAGGCCAGCGCACGGCGGCCGGGCACGGCGATGCGCTGCAACTCGCTGCCGTCGCGGCCGACGCGGATGAAGGCGTCCTCGGTGAAGGAGGCGACCCAGACCGCGCCGTCGGCATCGAGGCAGATGCCGTCGGGATCATTCATCCGCCCGAGCCGGCCGCGCAGCGTCAGGCTCCCATCGGCAGTGATGTCGTAGTCGGCAAGCGTCGCGCCGTCCATCTCGGCGACCACCAGCCGGCGGTGATCGGCGGAGACCGTGATGCCATTCGGAAAGCGCAGGCCTTCGGCGACGACGCGCGCCTCGCCGTGCGGCGTCACCAGGATAAGGCGCCCGACCGCGCCGCGGTCGGGCGGCGGCGGCACGTGAAAGCCGAGATCGCCGACCCAGGCGCGGCCGAGCCCGTCGATGATCATGTCGTCGATGGTGCCGGCGGCGACGCGCGAGAGATCGGCGTAAAGCGAGAGGCGCCCATCAGCGAAGACGAGGAGCTGCTTCTTGCTCATGGTCAGCACGGCGATCCGGCCATCGGGCAGGATCCCGGTGCCGCAGGGCGTATCGTCGAACGAGGCGTGCACCTCGTGCTCGCCCGAGAGCTTCACGCTGAGCAGCGTGCGCGCCATGCAGTCGACGAACCAGAGCCGGCCGTCATGCCAGCGCGGGCCTTCGAAATAGCGCCCGCCATCGAGCAGAGTGGTCAGCTTCCTTTCCATCATCGCAATCATTGTCCAAGCTTCGCGAGCGTGCCGTGCTTCGCCGCCTCGATCGCGCGATCGGCGTCCTCGGGCAGCAGCAATCGCTCGGCGACCTGTCGCGCGGCCTCGCGTCGCACCGCCGCGA
>NZ_JAFAVV010000502.1 GCF_019242285.1 Bradyrhizobium sp. | reverse complement strand
GATCAGCAGCATCGGAAACCGATGCGGCAGGGTCTGGAGGATCGCATTGATATCCACGAGCTCGAACCTGACCGGTGCCTCCTCCATCACGTCTGCCCTTCGTCCTTTGCTTTCGCCGCCTCGTCGCGCACCAGGCGCTCGACTGCGACGATCTCCCTGAACCATTGTCTGGTCGGCTTGGCGAAATGACCGCCCCAGCGGCCGTTCGGCGGGATGTCGTCCTTCACCGCGCTCATTGCCGTCACTTGGGCGCCGTCGCCGATCTTGAGGTGGTTGTTGATGCCGACCTTCGCCCCCAGCGCCACATTGTCCCCGATCGTCAGGCTGCCCGCGAGCCCGATCTGGGCGGCCAGCAGGCAGCGCCGGCCGATGGTGACATTGTGGCCGATCTGGACCTGGTTGTCGATTTTGGTCCCTTCGCCGATCACGGTGTCGCGCAGGCTGCCGCGATCGATGGTGGTTCCCGCCCCGATCTCGACGTCGTTCTGGATCAGGACCCGGCCGGTCTGCGGCACCTTGACATGGCCCTCCGCGCTGAAGAACAGGAAGCCGTAACCGTCCTGCCCGATACTGCAGCCGGGATGGATCAGCACATGATTGCCGATCAGGCTGCACTGGATCGCCGTGCGCGCGCCGACATTGCAATCGCGGCCGATCTTGACCCCCGGGCCGATCACGGCCCCCGCGCCGACCACGGTCCCTGCGCCGATCTCGACATTTGCCCCGATCACGGCCAGCGGCTCGACGATGACGCCGTCCTCCAGCCGCGCGCTGGGGTCGATGATGGCGGATGGCGCGATCCCCTCGCAGCCGAACCAGGATTGGGGCCTCAGCGCATCCTCATGCCATGCGCGCGCGAGCTTGACGAACGCGCGGAACGGCTGGGCGACCCGCAGCACGGCGACATGGGCCGGCACGCTGGCCTCGAACCGCGCGCTGACCAGGCAGGCGCCGGCCCTGGTCGCGGCAAGCTGGTCGGCGTATTTCAGATTGTCGAAGAACGTCAGATGCATGGGACCGGCCTCGTCCAGCGAGGCAAGCCCCTTGATGGGGTGCCCGGCCCGCGAGGGATCGGCCAGATACGCGCCGGTCGACGCGGCGATATCAGCAAGCGTCGATGCGGGGGGAGTCCTGAAGAATGTCGGCAGCGCCATCACGGTCCGGCCGGATACGGAAATTCGGTTCCGGATGGACCGGAACCGAATCTCAGCTTGCTTGATGCGTCTTTCCCGGGCGATCCGCCTTAGAAGGTCGTGCCGCCACCAAACTTGAATTCCTGCACGCGGTCAAACGGACCCTTGGTCAGCGGGATCGCATAGTCGAAGCGCAGCGGTCCGAACGGCGAGGACCAGATCAGGCCGACACCCACCGAGCTGCGGACGGTGTTGCCATTGTCGTAGACCAGGCCGGTGCAGGTGCCGGGCGTCGCCGTCGGAGCCTGGGTCGGCTTGATGCAGTTGGAGTTCTGCGGCGTGGTGAGCTCGCTGGTAGCCGCCCATGTCGTCGGTCCCTGGTAGTCATACAGACCGCCGGCATCGGCATAGACCGCGCCCTTCAGGCCGACTTCCTTCGGCAGGAACCAGAATGGCATCTGCAGCTCGAGCGAGGCGCCCCAGTACTTGGTGCCGCCGAGCGCGTCCTGGGTTCCGTAGGGATTGATGTCGCGCGGACCGATGCCGTTCGGCGCGAAGCCGCGGACGAGGTTCGGACCCATCTGGAACTGGTCGAGCATGCGCAGCTCGTTGTTGCCGATCTTGTTCAGGATGCCGGACTGCACGTGGACGAGCCCGACGATATCGGCGACCAGCGGGGTGTAGTACTTCCCGTCGATCTGGGTCTTCAGGTAGGTGACGTCGCCGCCGACCCCGGCGAAGTCCTGCCTGAAGTCGATCAGCAGACCGTCGGTCGGGTTCTTGTTGTTGTCGAGAGTGTTGTAGTTGAGCGAGTAGCCGACCGCCGACGTCAGGGTCGCGCCGTTCGCCAGTTCCTTGCGCACCGGCAGCGAGGCCTCGCCGTCGCTGAAGCAGAACAGCCCGAGGCCCGACGTGTCGGTCGCGCCGAACGCATTGCCGCCGTTCGCCGCCACGAAGGCGGGCGTCGGATTGAACGCGAGGAAGTTGTTGCCGACCTGCGAGCCGCCGATCGTGTTGTTACAGTTGGCGAGGGTCAGCGGCAGCGTGACCTGCTGCTGATAGATCGAGTAGCGCAGCTGCAGCGACAGATCCTCGCGGAGCTGGAAACCGAGCCGCGGGCTGAAGCCGATCGTCTTCGTGCCATAGGCGATGAAGTTGTTCGCCATCTGCTCGCGGTAGTAGGCGTCGAGCCCCAGCGCGACCCGATAGTCGAGGAAATAGGGATCGACATAGGACAGCGAGAGCCCGCGGGCGTACTGGCCATAGGTCACGGCCGCCTTGGCGAACAGGCCGCGTCCGAGGAAGTTGCGCTCGGAGATCGAGACCTCGGCCAGCGCGCCGTCGGTGGTCGAGTAGCCGCCCGATATCGAGAAGTCGCCGGTCGATTTCTCCTCGACGTCGACGTTGAGGATGACGCGGTCGCTCGACGAGCCGGGCTCGGTGGTGATCTTCACGTTCTTGAAGAAGTCGAGATTCTTCAGCCGCCGCTCGGCGCGGTCGACCAGCGCGCGGTTGTAGGCGTCGCCCTCGGAGATGTCGAACTCGCGGCGGAGCACGTAGTCCCGCGTGCGGGTGTTGCCCCGGATGTTGATGCGCTCGATATAGGTCCGCGGGCCCTCGTCGACCGAGAACACGATCGAGACGGTGTGAGCCTCGAAATTGCGGTCGCCACGCGGACGCACGATCGCGAACGGATAGCCGCGCCGCGAGGCCTCGATCTGCATTTCCTCGACGGACTTCTCCAGCGCCTCGGCGTTGTAGACCGAGCCGACGTTGACATGCGAGAAGCTCGCGAGCGACCTGCCGTCGAGCGTGCCGATGCTCGACTGGTAGTCGACCGATCCGACGCGGTACTGCTGGCCCTCGTCGATCTTGAAGGTGATCAGGAAGCCCTTCCTCTGCGGGTCGTACTCCGTCAGCGCGGCCACCACCTGCACGTCGGCGAAACCGTGCTTCAGATAGAAGCGGCGAATCAGGTCGCGGTCGGCCTCGACCCGGTCCGGATCGTAGACGTCGTTGCCGCCGAGAAAGCTCAGGAAATTGGTCTCGTGGGTCTTGATGACGTCCTTGAGCCGGTACGACGAATAGTAGCTGTTGCCGACGAATTCGATGGTCTTGACACCGGTCTTGCCGCCCTCCTCGATGGTGAAGACGAGATCGACGCGGTTGTTCGGCTGCTCGATGATCTCGGGCGTGACGTGCACGTCGTAGCGGCCGGAATGACGGTAGATTTCCGCGATGCGCTGGGCGTCGGACTGCACCATCGGGCGCGACAGGGTGCCCCGCGGCTTGGACTGGATTTCCGCCGTGAGCTGCTCGTCCTTGACCTTCTTGTTGCCCTCGAAGGCAACGCGGTTGATCACGGGATTCTCGACCACCGTGACGACGATGTGGCCGCCGGCGCGGCTGATCCTGACGTCGGCGAACAGGCCGGTCTCGATCAGCGCCTTCAGGCCGTCATCGACGGCGGCGGGATCGAGAGTCCCCCTGGGACCGGCCTTGAAGTAGGAGCGGATGGTCTCCACCTCCACACGGCGATTGCCCACGACCTCGATCGAATTGACCGTCTGCGCGGCGACCGAAGACGACACGAGCGTCACCGTCAGCGCGGTGGTTACCGGCGCGGCAAACATGACTAGGGCGGCCAACAGGACCCCCCTCCCCAGCAGTCCAAACTTCATGCGCGCCGCGCCCTCATTCCGAGCCGGTTTGCACCCCCGCAAGCCGGCAGATTCCCATCGAATTGCTCGCTTGTAGCCAATTTCGCCGGACCGGCAAACGTTGGAACGCGCTGCATTTTCATTTTCGTTCCAAGACGTTGCGCATTGGCAACGTCACAAAAAAGCCCGGTCACGATGCCGTCAGGTGCAGGATGTCGTTGTAGGTCGCAAACACCATCAACATCAGCACCAGGCCGAGTCCGATTCGGAATCCCATCTCCTGCGCGCGCTCCGACAGGGGGCGGCCCCGGACGGCCTCGACGGCGTAGAACAAAAGGTGCCCTCCATCCAGCAGGGGAACCGGGAACAGGTTGAGCAGCCCGATCGAGACCGACAGGACGGCGCAAATCTGAACCAGGAACTGAAAGCCCATGCTGGCCGCCTGTCCGGAGAGCTGGGCGATTCGCAGGACACCACCGACCTCGCCCGAATTGCCCGCGCCGACGAACAGGGAGCCAACGAACCTGAGCGTGTTCGAAATGATGTACCAGACCTGCTCGACGCCGATCTTGAGCGCTTCCGGAACGCCGACCGGTATCGAATTGGGCTCGCCGGGCTGGGCGTTGTACTGGATGCCCAGCACGCCCATGCGATGGGTGTTGCCAAAGGCGTCCTTCCTGTCCTGCAGCGCGGGGGTCGCCTGCAACGTGATGACCTCGCCGTCCCTTTTGACCGAGAACACCAGCGCCGAGCCCGCGTGAGTCCCGACGATTCGCTGCATGTCGGCGAAGCTTTCGATGGCGCTGCCGTCGATGGAGATCACGACGTCGCCGACCTTGAAACCCGACGCCGCAGCGACGCTGTCCGGCTGGACCCCGTCGACCCGCGCAATCTGGCTGGGCTTGCCGAAATACAGCGCCATTCCGGCGAAGATCAGCGCGGCAAGGATGAAATTCGCAAGAGGACCGGCCACCACGATCGCCGCGCGCGGGCCCACTTTCTTGTGATGGAAGCTGGCCGCCCGCTCCTCGTCGGTCATGCTGGCCAACGCCTCAGCCGATGGCGTCGACGCCTCGGTGTCATCGCCCAGGAACTTCACATATCCGCCGAGCGGCACGGCCGAGATCTTCCAGCGCGTGCCGCGGCGGTCGTTGAAGCCGACCAGTTCCGGCCCGAACCCCAGCGAGAAGGTCAGCACCTTCACGCCCGCCCAGCGGGCGATCAGGAAATGACCGAGCTCATGGAAGAAGACGACGATCGTCAGGACGAACAGGAACGGGATCACGTAACCGATCAGGCCATGACCCAAGGTATTGAAACCATGGAGAAAAAATTCGGACATCCGTGTTCCCAATCTGCAGAGCGGGAGCCCCCGATCCCGAACCTTGTAACGAACCCTCTAAGATGCCTTTAAGGCAATTTGAGGCAACAGGGTGGCCGCCACATTTCGGGCATTATGGTCAATGGCGATCGCGTCGTCGGCCGATTTCAGAGGTGACAGATTACTGGCGCGAATCCAGGCATCCAGCGTGGCCTCCACGAGCCGGGCGATGGCGCCGAATCTGATCTTACCACCGATGAAGGCCGCAACCGCGATCTCATTGGCGGCATTGTATACCGTAGTGGCACCGAAGCCGGTCCTTAACGAATCGTAAGCGAGCCGCAGGGCGGGGAAGCGGGCGAAATCGGGCGCCTCGAAGGTGAGCTGGCCAACCTTGGCGAGGTCCAGCTTTGCCGATGGTCCCTTGATTCGGTCCGGCCATCCCAGGCAATGCGCGATCGGGATGCGCATGTCGGGCGTGCCGAGCTGGGCAACCACGGAGCGGTCGGCGAATTCGACCATGCCGTGCACGATCGATTGCGGATGCACCAGGACGTCGATCTCGTCCGGCGTCAGCCCGAACAGGTAGGAAGCCTCGATCACCTCCAGCCCCTTGTTCATCATCGAGGCCGAATCGATCGTGATCTTCTGTCCCATGCTCCAGTTCGGATGCTTCAGCGCCTGCGCCAGCGTCGCCTGCTCGATATCGGCGGGGTCCCAGGTGCGGAACGGTCCGCCGGAGGCGGTGATGATGACGCGGACCAGCTCGTCACGGTTGCCGGAGCCGAGCGCCTGGAACAGCGCGTTGTGCTCGGAATCCGCCGGCAGGATGCAGGCGCCGGCCTTCATGGCGCGCTGCATGAAGAAATCACCGGCACACACCAGGCATTCCTTGTTGGCGAGCGCAACCGTGGCGCCGCGGTCGACTGCGGCCAGCGCCGGCTTCAGGCCGGCCGCGCCGCTCACCGCCGCCATCACCCAGTCCGCCGGCCGCGCGGCGGCCTCGATCACCGCGCTCTCGCCTGCTCCGCATTCCGTGCGGGTGCCGGCCAACGCCTCCTTCAACTCGCCCAGCCTGGCCGGATCGGCAATCGCTGCGAAGCGTGCGCCGAATTCGCGAGCGAGCTTGGCCAAGGCCTGGACGTTGGAGTTGGCGGTCAGCGCCTCGACACGGAAGCGGTCGCGCGCCCCTCGCAACAGGTCCATCGTGCTGTCGCCGATCGAGCCGGTGGCTCCAAGCACGCTGACGCTTCGCACGGCGGATGCCGCGGACTTGGTATTCCGCAATGGAACTGCGCTCATGACCTCACCAAACCATAAGAGCGCGGCCGACGCCATCCGCGCCGCCGCGCAGGAACCCGAAAACGGCCGCCAATAGCATCGCCGCCACCAGCCCGTCGAGCCGATCCATAAGCCCACCATGGCCCGGGATTATGTGACTTGAATCCTTGACCCCGAAGCGCCGTTTGACCGCCGATTCAAAGAGATCGCCAAGTTGCGACGCAACCGACAG
>NZ_JAFAVV010000163.1 GCF_019242285.1 Bradyrhizobium sp. | reverse complement strand
GATCGCATCCAGGCCCGCCGTCAGATCGAACACGGGCTCGTAGGGCGGCTGCGCGATCGCGGTCTGCGACAGGCTGATCTTCAGCACGAAGCCGAACGGTATCAGGAAGAACAGCACCATCCAGAGATAGGGCGCGATCGCGGCACGACGCGCCGGTCGGGCGAAGATGTCGCGCGCGCTCATTGCTCCAGCACCATGCAGTCGTCGGGCGTGAACCACGCCACCACGCGCTGGCTCAGGCCATAGGCATCGGTGTCCAGCCGCGCGGTGTTGGCCATCGACGAGCGGACCACGGCGCCGGAATCGAGCTTGACCTTGTAGGTGGTCGTGCCGCCGAGATAGCTGACGTCGGTGACGACGCCTTCGAGCCGGTTGATCGCATGCGCGTGCGCAGAGTCCGGAGCGGGGCCGCGGCGCGACAGCTTGACCTTCTCCGGGCGGATCGCGACCGCGAGGGTCGTTCGGGTGACGGGCTGCCTCGGCTCGGCGGCCACGATGGTGCCGGCGTCGCGGGTAGCAACGACGATGCGATGGTCCTCGCGCGAGGTGACCTGGCCGTCGAACAGGTTGATGTCGCCGATGAACTCGGCGATCCAGCGCGAGGCCGGCGCCTCGTAGACCTGGCGCGGGCTGGCGACCTGATCGAGCCGGCCAGCATCCATCACGCCGATCCGGCTCGCCATCGTCATCGCCTCCTCCTGGTCATGGGTGACGATGATGAAGGTCATGCCGAGCCGCCGCTGCAACTCCATCAATTCGAGCTGCGTGCTTTCACGCAGCTTCTTGTCGAGGGCCGCCAGCGGCTCGTCGAGCAGCAGTACCTGCGGCCGCAGCGCCAGCGAGCGCGCCAGCGCCACGCGCTGCTTCTGGCCGCCGGAGAGCTGGTCGGGCCTGCGCTTCTCGAGGCCGCCGAGCTTGACGAGGCCCACCATCTCGGCGACGCGCGCATCGATATCGGAGCGCATCAGGCCGGCGCGCTTCAGCCCGAAGGCGATGTTGTCGCGCACCGACAGATGCGGAAACAGCGCGTAGCTCTGGAACATCATGTTGATCGGCCGCCGGTGCGGCAACACATGCGCGATGTCCCGGCCCGACAGCAGGATGCGGCCCTCGTCCGGGCTCTCGAAGCCGGCGAGCATCCGAAGCAGCGTGGTCTTGCCGCAGCCGCTCGGGCCGAGCAGCGCAAAGAACTCGCCGGGCCTGATGTCGAGCGAGACGCCGTCGACGGCGCGAAAGCTGCCGAATTTCTTCACCACGGCCTCGATGCGCAAGAGCGGCATCTCGACCGGCACCGGCAGCGCAGCAGGCTTGGCCGGCGCAGGCTCGGTCACTGCCGGCTCGGCTTCCGCAGCCTCCGTCGTTGCCTCGTCTTTCGCTGCGCCCTCTACCATCTTCCCGCCGGCCCAATCCTGGCGGCAAGCTAGCGGCGGACGGTCACGGGCTCAACTGCCGCGCGGTGTATCCTGTCCAAAATCCACTTTCTTCGGCATGCCGGGGGCTTATTGTTCATCACATGACAAAGCTCTTGGATAAGGCTCTCGAAGCCGCCCGCGCTCTTCCGCCCGACGCTCAGGACGACATTGCACGTATTATCCTTCAACTGGCCGGCTCGGACGACGAAGCGCTCGTAACACTCTCGCCCGACGAGGAGGCCGCGATCACCGCATCGAGCGAGGCGGCGGCACGAGGTGAATTCGCCACCGAGGCACAGGTCCGTGCGATCTGGGCCAAGTACGGCCTGTGAAGCTACGGCCTGTGAAGCTCCGTTACACCCTACCCGCGCTCGCCGACCTCGATTCGATCCTCAACCAAATCTCAGCAGCTTCACCACACGGTGCATAGCGAGTTCAAAAGCGCATTCAGACCCTCATCGACCGGCTTTCGGAGCATCCTGAAATCGGCGTCCGGACAAGGGATGCCAGAATACGTCGATTGACGACGTCGCCCTACCCTTTCCTCGTATTCTACGAGATCACTTCGGACGAGATCGTCATCCATGCGACCGCCATGGTGCACGCAATCCATCAAGCATGCCAGGTTCCGAATAGTCCGACGGACCTCAACCACACGTCGCCATGAACGCCGCCAACGCCTTCTGCCCCTCCGCCGGCATGCTTAGCCCCAGCTTGGTCCGGCGCCAGAGAATATCCTCCGGAAAACGCGCCCATTCCCTCGCCATCAGGTAGCGCACCTCGGTCTCGGTCAGTTCGGGACCAAAGCTCGCGCCGAGGTCGGCGCGGCTTTTGGCCTCGCCCAGCACCACCGAGAGCCGCGTGCCGTAGGCGCGGACCAGGCGCTGCGCTTCCGGCTCGGTCAGGAACCGCCAGCGCTCGCGGGCGCGCTCGACCTCGTCGTCGAACTGCTCCCAATCGAAGTCGCCGCCGGGCAGCGGGGCAGTCGCCGTCCAGCGCGGCGTCATCGGATAGAACGGGGTCAGCTCGGAGACCGCCCGCTCCGCGCGCAGCCGCGAGGTCGTGACGTCGCCGCCGAACATCGTCAAGAGCGGCGCCTTGCCGCGGCGATGATGGAACATCATCCCGCCGTCCCGCACCGGCCGGTCGCCGTCACGCAGCGGCGCCAGGTTGGCGCCGGAGACCGCGCGCAGCACGTCGGTGGGATAGAGCTGCTCGCGAAAATAGCGGTTCGCCGCGCCGCAGAGATAGGCGATGTCGGCAGCGCTCATCGCAACGATGGCCGGATCGCCCTTGAAGCCGTGAGTGACGGTGCCGATCAGCGTGCAATCCCGCTCATAGGGGCTCGCAAAGATCAGCCGGCCATCGCCATTCTGGAACACGTAGACGTTGTCAGGCTGGAACAGGCGGCGTACCACGATCTGGCTGACCTGGACCGCGGCAAGCTTCGGCGCGGGCTCGCGCAGCACGATCTCCGCCACCGCAGCCGCCCAGGCGCCGGTCGTGTTGGCGAGCGCCCGGGACATGATCACCTTCCGATGCCCGCGGTCGATCACGACCAGCCGCCAGAACTCGCCGCGATCCGCGCGCACGCAACGCGCGCCGGTGCAGATGGTGGCGCCCCGCGCCGCGGCGTCGAGAGCGAGCGTGACCACCAGGCGGGAATCGTCGACCACGCAATCGGAATATTCGAAGGCGGTGCCGAACGGCCGCTTCAGGGCGTCGCCGAGCGGATGATGGGTGACGTCCACCGTCTCCGCGGCGGGCAGACGGGTGCGGGAGGCCAGATGGTCGTAGAGCCAGAGACCGGAGCGCAGCAGCGCCAGCGGGCGCTCCGCGGCGTGGGCCGGGATGGCAAAGCGCATCGGGCGGACCAGATGCGGCGCGATCTTGAGCCATTTCTCGCGCTCGGCGAGCTGGCGGTGGACACGCTGGAAGCCGCGCCGCTCCAGCACGGCGAGGTCGCCATGAACCAGCCGCGGCGTCGCCGAGGAAGCGCCGGCGCCGAGATCGCCCTGCTCGAACAGGATGACGCGCAGGCCGCGCCCCGCCGCATCACGTGCCACGCTGACGCCGTTGAGCCCGCCACCGATGATCGCCAGATCGTAGTCCGCCATGCGCGCACTCTACAGCGCGACGGTGCGGCGAACGCGTGGCCGCCGCACCACACCGGCGATCTTTAGCGAAGGCCCTCCGAAAGCTCAGCCGGTCTTGCGCACCGGCGCCACGACGGGCGCGCCGGTGCGGCCGACGGCGGCGACATATTGGGCGATCGGCAACGGCTTGCCGAGCAGATAGCCCTGCACCGAGTCGCAGCCCTCCTCGGCGAGGAAGGCGAGCTGCTCGATGGTTTCGACGCCTTCGGCGACGATGGACATTTCCAGGCCGTGGCCGAGATCGATCACGGCGCGGACGATCGCCGCCGATTGCGGGTTGCGGCCGAGATTCATGACGAAGGTGCGGTCGACCTTGATCTTGTCGAACGGGAACGCCTGCAGATAGCTCAGCGAGGAATAGCCGCTGCCGAAATCATCCATGGAAATGCGCACGCCCAGCGCCTTCAGCCGCCGCAGCAGCGCCAGGCCGCGGTCGAAATCCTCGATCAGCACGCCCTCGGTGATTTCGAGCTCGAGCCGGCCCGGGGACAGCCCGGTCTCGAGCAGGATCGAATGCACCAGCCCGACGAGATCGCCGTGCATGAACTGCGCCGGCGACAGGTTCACCGCGATCTGCAGCGGCTTCCGCCAGGACGCCGCCTCGCGACAGGCCTCGCGCAGGATCCACTTGCCCATCTCGACGATCAGGCCGCTTTCCTCGGCGAGCGGGATGAAATCGCTCGGTGGCACGAAGCCGCGCACCGGGTGCAGCCAGCGCGCCAGCGCCTCGAAACCGATGATCTCGCTGCCGGCGACGGTCTTCGCCGCCATCGTGAGCGGCTGGAAATACAGCGACAGCTCGCCGTTCCTGATCGCGACGGAGAGCTCCTGGTGCAGCATCCGACGGTCGCGGATCTGCTGGTCCATCTCCGGCTCGTACAGGCTGATTGTGCCGCGCGATTTCTGCTTGGCGCGGAACAGCGCCGCGCCGGCATTGGCGAGCAGCGAGGCGGCATCCGATCCGTTGTGCGGGAACACGGAGATACCGACGGTGACGCCGGTGCGTACCGACTTGCCGTCGATCGGAAATTCATTGGCGAGCGCCTCGGTCAACTGCTCGGCCAGCGCCTTGCCGGCCTCCGGCTGCTTGCCGTCGATGATCAGGCCGAACTCGTCGCCGGACAGCCGCGCCACCACGCCGCCGCGCGCCGAGGCCTGAAACCGCTGCGCCACCTCGATCAGGAGCTTGTCGCCGGTGGCATGCCCGAACACGTCATTGACTTCCTTCAGCCCGTCGAGGTCGACGCAGAGCACGGCGAATTCCTCGTCGGTGCCGGCGCAAGCCTCGATCATCTGGGTCAGCGCCTGCAGGAACGCCGCACGGTTCGGCAGGTCGGTCAGGCCGTCGTGATAGGCCATGTGCGCCATGCGCGATTCGGTCTGGCGGCGATCGGTGACGTCCTCGTGGGTCTTGATCAGATATTGCGGCTGGCCGGCCTCGTCGAGCACGGTCATGCGGCGGGTCAGGAACAGCCTGAGGCCGTCCTTGGTCGAGATCGGGTGCTCCTCGGTGAGCAGGTCGCGTTTCTTGA
>NZ_JAFAVV010000937.1 GCF_019242285.1 Bradyrhizobium sp. | reverse complement strand
CGCTTCAAGCAGGTCAACGATTCCGTCGGCATCGCGGTCGGCGATTCCATCCTGCTCACGCTGGCGCGGCGGTTGACCCGCATCCTGAAGCCGCAGGACACGCTGGCGCGCATGGCCGGCGACCAGTTCGGCCTGATCCTGCTCTCCGAGCAGGACCCGGCACGCATCACCGCCTTCGCCGAAACCATCCGCAAGACCATCCGCGCCCCGATCGCCTTCAACGACCGCGAGATATTCCTGACCGCTTCGATCGGTCTCGCACTCTCTGATCCTCAAACCCAGTTGTCCGACGAGATCATCAAGGACGCCGAGCTTGCGATGTATCATTCCAAGCGGATCGGCGGCGACCGCATCGACGTCTACAAGCCGGCGATGCGGGCGCGCAAGACCGACCGTCTGACGCTGGAATCGGAATTGCGCCGCGCCATCGAGCGCCGCGAGATCTCGATCCTGTATCAGCCGATCGTGCGGCTCGAGGATCGTTCTGTCGCCGGCTTCGAGGCCCTGGCGCGCTGGGATCACCCGAAGCTCGGGCGGATGTCGCCGATCGAGTTCATCACCATCGCGGAAGAGATCGGGCTGATCGTCGATCTCGGCACCTTCGTGATGGACACCACCGCGCGGCAGCTCGCGGTGTGGCAGCGCGCGATGCGCTCGCGCGAGCCGATCTTCGCTTCCGTCAACGTCTCCTCGCGGCAGTTGCTGCGCCACGACCTGCTGCATGACATCCGTACCGTGCTGTCGCGCGCCTCGGTGGCGCGCGGCACGCTGAAGCTGGAATTGACGGAATCGCTCGTGATGGAGAATCCCGAGCACGCGGCCCAGATGCTGACGCGCATCCGCGAGCTCGGCGTCGGCCTGTCGATCGACGATTTCGGCACCGGCCATTCCTCGCTCGCCTATCTGCAGCGTTTCCCGTTCGACACCTTGAAGATCGACCAGTCCTTCGTCCGCACCACGAGCCGCGGGCACCGGCCGGTGATCCTGAAGTCGATCATCGCGCTCGCCCACGATCTCGGCATGGACGTGGTCGCAGAAGGCGCGGAGACGGATTCGGACGCGGTCGAGCTCTACCAGCTCGGCTGCGAATACGCCCAGGGTTTTGCGTTCGGCGAGCCGATGGACGCCGACTCGGCGATGCGTCTCCTGACCGAGGAGCGGTTCGCGGCCGCGAGCTGAGATCGTCTTCCGCGGCCGGCCCGGCTCCGTAGGTGGACAAGCCGCCTCTCGCACCGAAGCCCGGCACGCAAAGGCAGCAGCGTGCCCACCATTGCGAGCCGTGCCGTCGAGAGAATGGTCTCGCGGCACGGTCAGACGGTCGAAATGCCTACTCGAAATAGCGCGTCGAGGTGAATCCGTGGTCTTCTGGACAGGCAGTGTGGTTGGATGGGCGATCGCTTACCTCTTCGGCTCCATGCCCACGGGATATCTGGCGGGAAAGCTGCTCAAGGGCATCGACATTCGGGAGCTTGGCTCCAGATCCACCGGCGCAACGAACGTTCTGCGAACGCTGGGAAAATGGCCGGCGTCGGTGGTGCTGCTGGTCGATGTGCTGAAAGGTGTGGCGGCGATCGTCTTTGCCGGCTGGTTCTATCCGTGGTTCTGGGGACTGCCTTCCGTTTCGCCGCCGATGGCCTTTGATCTGCAAAGCTGGGTGCCTTGGGCTGTCTGCGTGGCCGGACTTGCCGCATTGCTGGGGCACGGCCGCTCGATCTGGCTGAATTTCACAGGTGGCAAGTCTGCTGCGACGGGGCTCGGCGTGTTGCTCGCGATGTCGTGGCCCGTCGGCGTCGGTGCCGCCGGGGTTTTTGCCGTTGCGCTGGCTGTTTCTCGGATCGTTTCCCTGAGCTCGATGCTGGCGGCGCTGACGGCGATCGCCCTCGCATTCGGCTTGGACCACCCGCTGCCGTACCGGTTGCTGGTGATTGCAGGCAGCGTTTACGTGATCGCACGCCATCGCGCCAACATCCGGCGGCTGCTGGCTGGCACAGAGCCACGCCTCGGGCAAAGCAGCCCGGCGTTGAAAACCGAAGCGCAGCTCTAGTGCGCGCCTTCCGGGATTTTCAAGAGCGCGCGGTTCAACTGTGGCCGGTGAGGGGATGGACGATCGCGCGATAATTGATCATGTTGCTCTTCGCAGTCGCGCCGGCCGGATCGGTCACCACTCGAAGATGCACCCATCGATTCGGATCAACCGTTGCGGACATGGGGAGGACGGACCATGGCGGGCATCCATCTGCTTGATCGCCTCATCGGCGATGAATATCCGAGCTTTGCAACCGACGCCGACATCCGCGCCTTCGAGCGGACACCCTACGCCGACCGCATCGCCGCGGTGAGCACCTATGACGCGCTCCGGCTCGGTGCAGCGCATGATCCCGATGCGGCGGCGATCCAGTTCCTGCCCAATGCAGACCCGGCCGAGCAGCCGGTCGTGATCAGCCATCGCGATTTCATGACGCGCGTGACCCAGGCCGCCAACATGTTTCATGCGCTCGGCGTCGGAGCAAACGACGTCGTGAGCTTCCTGCTGCCGCTGTTGCCGGAAGCCCTGGTCACGCTGTTCGGCGCCGAGGCCGCCGGCATCGCCAACCCGGTCAACCCCCTGCTCGAGCCGCACCAGATCGCTGAAATCCTGCAGGCCGCCAACACCACCGTGCTGGTCGCGCTCGGTCCGCTGCCTGGCACCGACATCTGGCAGAAGGTCGAGCAGCTACGTGGCGGGTTGAGGCAGCTGAAGGCGGTCGTGCAGGTGCATGGCGCCGGCGATCCGGCGAACGGCATCCATCCTTTCAACGAGCTGATCAAGGCGCAGCCGTCCGACCGGCTCGTCAGCGGCAGAAGCATTTCCGGCCGCGACATCGCCGCCTATTTCCATACGGGCGGCACGACCGGCACGCCAAAGCTGGTGCGCCACACCCATGCCAACCAAGTCTACCAGGCCTGGGGCATGAACCTGCTCTTGAAAGCGCAGCCCGGCCACAATCTGCTGTTCGGCATGCCGCTGTTCCATGTCGGCGGCTCGCTGACGCAGGCGCTGGCGACGCTCTCGTCCGGCAATTGCCTCGTGGTGCTGTCGCCGTCGGGATGGCGTAACCCGGCGGCGGTGAAGAACATCTGGGGCCTCGTCGAGCGCTTCCGTCCCGAGGCGCTGTCGAGCGTGCCGACCGTGCTGGCCGCGACGCTCGCGATCCCGCCGGGCAACGCCGACCTCTCCAGCCTGAAGGTCGCAGCCGGCGGCGGCTCGGCCATACCGGCCGCGGTCGGCAGGGCGATCGAGGACAAGTTCAAGCTGCCCGTGATCGAGGTCTATGGCATGACCGAGACCTCGAGCGTCCACACCTTGGCCTATCCGGACCGTCCGATCCGCCTCGGCTCGGTCGGTTTGCCCTTGCCCTATAGCCGGGTGCGCGTGGTGAAGCTCGACGGTGACGGGAGAGTCGAGCGCGATTGCGCGCCTGACGAGATCGGCGTCGTGGTGATGGCGGGTCCGGGCGTGTTCGGCGGCTATCTCAATGACGTCCACAATGCCGGCGCCTTCGTCGACGGCGAATGGGTCAATTCCGGCGATCTCGGCCGGCTCGACGCCGACGGCTTCCTCTGGATCACCGGCCGCGCCAAGGATCTGGTGATCCGCGGCGGCCACAACATCGATCCGGCGCCGATCGAAGACATCATGTTCCAGCATCCCGCGGTCGGCTTCGCCGCCGTGGTCGGGCAGCCCGACGCCTATGCCGGCGAACTGCCGGTCGGCTATGTGCAGTTGAAGCCCGGCGCCACCGTCGCGCCCGGCGAGCTCGAATCCTTCGTGCGCGAGCGCACGCCCGAGCGCGCCGCCGTTCCCGTGCAGATCATCCCGGTCGACCCGATGCCGCTGACGGGCGTCGGCAAGGTGTTTAAGCCGAGGCTGCGCTGGGACGCCGCCCAGCGCGTGTTCGCGGGCACGCTGTCACCGCTGATGGAACGCGGCATCGACTGCAAGGTGAGCGTCGGCGCCCATGGCAGCCACGGCAGCCTCGCCACCGTCACGCTGACCAACGTCGCCGAGGCCGAGCGTGCCGCGATCGCCGACGAGGTGCGCAGGCTGCTCGCACCGTTCGTGATGCGCCACGAGATCATCTTTGCCTGAAGAGCGCACGCGAACGCACCGCGCCTACATCGGCTCGTAGGCGTGAGGCGCGGACGGGCTGCCGCCATCGTCCATGGTCGCCAGCTCGTTTGCCGGGAACGGCCGCTCCTCGGCAACGAGCAACCATAGCGCCAGACAGAGCGCGATCGGCACCGTGATGACCAGTGCGAGCGCCGGAGCGCCGCGCCGGAACCAGCTCGGCCATTTCGGCTTCTGGCTGGGCGCGTCGACGAGGGTCAGCGCGCATGACGCGCAGACGAACAGCATCGACGTGGTGCGAAGGGCATTGAACTTGACGGCGGCGATTTCGTAAGCGCCCTTGCAGTTGGGGCACAGGCTTGCCGCCTGATCCTGCACCATGGACATGCTCCGACTCATCCCTAAACCGCGCCGCGCATTGCTATCAAACCAGGGGGGCCGAGCCCAATCACAAGGGCGTAGCGAATGTCGATCGCTCAAAGATTGAGCGAGAGGAACAAAGCAGCGGCAAGGCGATTGCGCCCCGAATCAATCCGAAGTCGTTCGGCGGGATACAGTCGCCGAGCGGTTGCCATCCATGTTCATAATGGAACTTTGAACCTGACGCGTGCAGCTCGTTTCGGGCAGCACGCCGACGATCCGCGCACACCATGTGCGACTGCATTGAGCCGGCGCATCGGCGCGGCGCGGAACTCAGGGGAACGTTGCCGCTTATCGTTCGACCGCCGGAAACGCGCGGCTGTGAATGGGCAACTCCGGCATGATCGACGATCTCTGGTACAAGAACGGCGTGATCTATTGCCTGTCGGTCGCGACCTACATGGACGCAAACGGCGACGGCGTCGGCGACTTCAAGGGCCTCTTACGCCGGCTCGATTACCTCCACGGGCTTGGTGTCACCGCGATCTGGCTGATGCCGTTCCAGCCCTCGCCGGGGCGGGACAGCGGCTACGACATCTCCGACTATTACGGCGTGGACCCGCGCTACGGCACGCTCGGCGATTTCGTCGAGTTCACCCATGGCTGCCGGCAGCGCGGCATCCGCGTCATCATCGACCTCGTCGTCAACCACACCTCCGACCAGCACGCCTGGTTCAAGAGCGCGCGCAGCGCCAAGGATTCGCCCCATCGCGACTGGTATGTCTGGGCCGACAAGCGCCCGGCCAACGCCGACAAGGGCATGGTGTTCCCCGGCGTGCAGAAATCGACCTGGAGCCGCGACAAGGAAGCCGGCGCCTGGTACTTCCACCGCTTCTACGACTTCCAGCCCGACCTCAACACCTCGAACCCGGAGGTGCAGGCCGAGATCCTGAAGATCATGGGCTTCTGGATCCAGCTCGGCGTCTCCGGCTTCCGCATGGACGCGGTGCCGTTCGTGATCGCGACCAAGGGCGCGAAGGTGAAGAAGCCGGTCGAGCAATACGACATGCTGCGCGCCTTCCGCGAATTCCTGCAATGGCGTGAGGGCGACGCCATCATCCTCGCCGAAGCCAACGTGCTGCCGAAGACCGACATGCAGTATTTCGGCCGCGACGGCGACCGCATGCACATGATGTTCAACTTCCACGTCAATCAGCATCTGTTCTATGCGCTGGCTTCCGCCGATAGCCGTCCGCTCGCCAAGGCGCTCAACGCGACCAGGC
>NZ_JAFAVV010000790.1 GCF_019242285.1 Bradyrhizobium sp. | reverse complement strand
GAGGGATTGGTCATTGGGCGGGCCCCGTTTGCGCTGGACCCGCGGTCTCGGAGCGCGGCAACGCTCCGGCCCCCGCCACGAAAAATGCCCGGCGCACGGGAAGTCCGCGGCCGGCACAGTCTTGGGAGGCGTCGAACAGAGCAGCCAGGCAGCCGCTCGGCTATCCCCTCAGGGGGATCTCGGCTAGGCCGCCGGCGTGGCGGGCTTGAACACCACGGCCCGAACGGCGCAATCCTTCGCCTCGAGCAGCTTCCGAAGAGCGGTCGTGCTTTCCGCGTTCGCAGGAAGCGATCCTGCAAGTTCACGCGCGAGATCGCCGAACGGCTTGCTTACCGCCTGCAGATGCGGCGGCAAATGTTCGTAGGCAAAGAATTGCAACAGATTGTTCATGAGGTCATACCAGTGAAGGCCGGACTCCGTCCGGCGCGTATGAGCGCGCAGCTACGACGCGCTCGGCTGCTTGTTGCGGATCGAGGCGTTCACGCTGGCGCTGGCGCTGAGAAACTCGTCGGGCACATCCCTGCCGTCAGCCGAGCGAGCCGTATATGTTCACATGGATCTCGTCGCCATCGCGAGTGGGTCTGCGAGAAATCTCTGCGCCGAACTCAAGGCGATCGAGCCGGCGGAATGGGACCGCGAGGAAATCGACTGACCGAGGCGAGTTGCCGGGAGAACGGCCTGGAATGCAATCAAGCCGGAGGTGGTTATCCCGTAAAATTACGGAATTCATCTCACGGTAAAATAGTGTAAAAGCGTCTATATCGCAATGGGATACGCGCACCTTCGGATGTTGTCGCCCGCCCCTTGCACGACTTGGTAGAGTTGGAGTTTTCGAGATGGCGTCAGGAATGGAGAAGTCCCCTGTGGTGAAGCGGTCGATCGTGATCGGCGGCCACAAGACCAGTGTCAGCCTGGAGGACGCGTTCTGGACGGGCATAAAGGAGATTTCCGGCGAACGCAGTCTGACGCTCTCCCAGCTGGTGAGTGAGATCGACGAGGGCCGCGCGCATGGCAACCTGTCATCGGCCGTGCGGTTGTTCGTGCTGGACTACTACAAGGGCCGCTCCGTGGCCGTAGGAGCGCACTGAGTCGGCGCACGAAGTATCCGCACGTTGATCGAGCGCACGGCCGCGAGGCGATTACCCGATGGCATGAAATCGAGCCGAGATCGAGGCGATCGAGGTGAGCCCGTTCTACGGTTTTGCAGACCGCTGCGTAACCACTCCGCCACGTGGCTGAAACTGATGTCCTCGTTGTGTTCTTTCGACGGGTTGGGTGCTGTCATGCCCACCCTCACCAAGGCGCCAGCCACACCGACCGCGCGCCCCCGCCGGCTGAGGCGGTAAGCTCAGCCGAAGAACGGCGTCACGGTGGCCAGCGAAGGACGCGGACATACACCTTGGGCGGTCCAACAAACGTAGCGTTGCGCGATCGTGTCGAGCTCGCCCGTCGTCAGGCCGTGTCTCTCCCCGTTCGTCCACAGGGTTGCAAGCGCAGACTCACACAAATCGGAAATGGTCAGAATATCAGCTGTGGAGAGTGTCAAGCTACCTCGCGCCTTGGCAACCGCGAAGGCGAAGGTCCACTCCAGTTCGTCCATCTCTACCCCCCGTATTGCCACGGAGGTAATAACGCAGGGATCGGAGGGAAGCAATGAGAATGCGTCATAAAACTGGCAATCTCGCGTCAAATTATTGTTCCGGTTGGCCGATCCATTGTTGCCGACGACCAACCGAAGCAGCGAGCACCGGCTGAACGGATGTCAAAGGCGAACCTTCGCCGTTGTACTTCCAGGCCGAGGGAAGGGGACCGATGGAAGATAGCGGGGCTCACGTCAATTTCGGTGCGCCGGCTGTTCTTCGAAAATGGCCGTCGCTCCACAACGAGCGTCGTATCGAAGCTGGCGGCCCCTATCTTGTTGCCGACGGTACCCTTGATGAGTGCATACGAAGCTTCATGGCGAAGCCGGTCGCTACCCGGCATTTGTACGAAATTCTTACTGCTCCTCAGCCGCCGCTAGTGGGCGCCGTTTTGTCTCAAGAGGATATCGTTGAGCTCGCGCGGCTCCGTGATTTTCTTTGATCACTCTGAAGCACCTGCATAGCTATTTGTCAGAATTAGATTACCGTCATTCCAACCGCATCGCTTGGGGATCAACGACGGGGAACATGCAGACCTTGCTGTCAAGGGTGCGGCGGCCAAGCGCCTGACGTATCGTCAACCTAACTAGTCGTCCGTGAACAATTCTCAAGCCATTGAGATTGATCGGCTTTCCGGAATCGAGCGGCATTTGAGATTGCAAGCTTTGGCGGTTTGACGGCTGGAAAGCTTGCAATTTCATTTTTGGATTCCTCCGAATCGCGAGACGTGATTCCGTCATTGCATCGGAGGAAACGATGCGACCCAAG
>NZ_JAFAVV010000752.1 GCF_019242285.1 Bradyrhizobium sp. | reverse complement strand
CGAGCGAGCCCGCGGGGATCTGCATTTTCGGATCATCGAGAACGTCCGGGATAATTTCCACCTTTCCCGAGGCGATCACGCGCGAGGTCGCCGAACCGCGGCCCGCCCGCGGCGGGTTGGCTGCCCAATATTGCAGGAATTCGGGCGTGGTGCTGGACGCCGCCTTGAGCGGAAACACGTCCTCCTCGCGCAGGAAAATCGAGCCGCGATTGGCGCCGCTCAATTCGACGGCGGATTTGATCAGCGTTTCGAGAACGGCTTGCAAGTCGAACGCCGAGCGGCTGATGACCTTGAGCACGTCGGCCGTGGCGGTTTGCTGCTGCAGGGATTCGGAGAGATCGTCGGTGCGTTGACGGAGCTCCGTGAGCAGCCGCGCATTTTCGATTGCGATCACTGCCTGCGCCGCGAAGTTCTTGAGAAGGTCAATCTGTTTGTCGGTGAAGGGCCGCACCTCCGTGCGATAGATGAAGATAGCTCCTGCCAGCGCGTCATCTTTCACCATCGGAACGCAAACAGTGGATCGCGCGCCTCCGAGCCGTGCCGCCGCACCAACCACTGCCTCAGCAGTATCGTCGCTGGTGTGGCTGACCTGTTTCGTCCGTATGACGCGATCCAGGTGGCTGCCAGCCGTCGGTCGGAACCATTCTGTTTGCGTGAAGAACTCGACGAGTTTGGGCGGCGTGCCCATGCCTGCCCGCCAGCGAGCGGTCTCGCCATCAACCAGGAACAGGTTGCCAAATTTGGCGTCACAAATGCTCACAGCGTTTTCGAGCATTGATCTGAACACAGGTTCGAGCTCACCGGGTGAGCTAGAGATCACCTTCAGCACGTCAGCGGTCGCGGTCTGCTGTTGCAGCGATTCTTCGAGATCGCGCGTCTTGGCCTGTACCTCGTCGAACAGCCGCGCATTCTCGATCGCGATCACGGCCTGATCGGCGAAACTCGTCGCGAGCTCCATCTGCTTCTGGGTGAACGCGATGGGGTCGCGATGCGCCGTCGCAAGCACGCCGATGGCCCCCCCTTCGCGAAGCATCGGCACCGCGATAATCGCGTCGTAACCGAATTCGCGCGCGATCTCCTGTGTGCCCGGGGTCGCTTCCGGGTTGCCCATAATTGGCGCAATCTGCAGGGCGCGTCCGGAAAGAATTGTCTTTCCCAAGAGCAGTCGCTCATCGAGCGCGATCGGATAATGCCTGGCCAGGCCCTCAAACCCCGGTTCACCCTTGAGCCCGGCGGCATGCAGCATGCCATCTCGCAGGAGAAAGACGGCCGCAAATCGGGTGCCGAACAAGCGCAGGAGATTGTCGAGGATGGTATCGAACACGGGCGCTGGATCGGTGATTGATGCGCTGATCGACGCGAGGATTTCGGCCGTCGCCGCCTGCCACTCCAGAGCCTCGCGGGTCTGATCCTGCAGTCGCGCGTTCTCTGCCTCACGCGCCTGCAATCGCTGTTCGAGTTCGGCAATCCTGGTTTTGAGATCGGTCACCGCGTCCTGCGGAAGGGCAGTCATTCGGAAATCCATAGGCTGCCGCTGCGGGCCGCTGAAAACCGGATTATTTCATTTCCGGATCGTCGGGGCCAGCGCTATCCTTGCACATATCGCGGGCAGGGGAGCCGCTCACGTCCCCGGCCGCGCCACCTCGGTTTCCTTGCTGGTGATGAACTCGAGCAGCACCGGCACGCCTTCCTGCGTCTTCTGGATGCCGCGCCTGATCGCGGGCACGATGTCCTCCGGTTTAGTCACCCGCTCGCCATGGCCGCCGAAGGCGCGCGCCATCGCGGCATAGTCGCCCGAGATGTCGGTCGAACGGTACTTCTCGGTCGAGATCGGCATCACCTTGAGCTCGATCGCCATCGAGAAATTGTTGAGCAGGACCGACATGATCGGGATCCGCTCGCGCACCGCGGTCTCGAAGTCCATGCCGGTGAAGCCGATCGCGGCATCGCCCCAGACGTTGATGCAGAGCTTGTCGGGTCTTGCCAGCTTGGCGCCCATCGCAAGCCCGAGCCCGTAGCCGAGCTGGGTGGTCTTGCCCCAGCCGAGATAGGTCAAAGGCTCGACCGGCTTCCAGAACGGCGAGAGCTGGTCGCGGGGACTGCCGGCATCATGGGTGATGATGGTGTTGTTGACGTCGACCGTGTGCTGCAAATCCCACAGCACGCGGTAGGGATTGAGCGGCGCCGCACTGCTGGTCAGTTTCGGCATCCACTTCTCCAGCCACTCCTTGTGCGAGGCGGCGATCTCGGCCGCGACGGCGCCGGCGTCCCGATCGGAGGTGACGGTCTTGCCGATCTCTTCCAAGAGCGCGTCGAGCACGAGGCCGGCATCCCCGACCAGGCCGAGCTTCGCCTCCACATCCTTGTTGAGATGATTGGGGTCGAGCGTCGAATGGATGATGGTCTTGCCCGATGGCATCTTGATGCCGAAATTGGTTTCGGTGAAGGAGCAGCCGATGCCGAAGATCACGTCGGCCTCGGCCAAGAATTTCGGCACCGCACGCGGCACCGCCAGGCCGCCGGAGCCGAGCGAGAGCGGATGCGTCTCGGGGAAGGCCGACTTGCCGCCGAGGCTGGTCGTGACGGGGATCGCAAGCCGCTCGGCGAGCCGGCGCAGTTGCGGCCACGCTTTCGCGTAATGCACGCCCTGGCCGGCATAGAGCACCGGCCGCTTGGCATTGATCAGGAGGCTCGCGGCTTCCTCGATGTGGACGGGGTCGGCGCCATAGCGGGTGCGCAGCACCGGCGTGTAGTTGAGCGGCTCCGGCACCTCCTCATTCCACATGTCGGAGGGGATCTCCACCACGACAGGCCCGCCGCGGCCGTTCTTCAATCTGGTGAAGGCGCGGCGGAAGATGTTGCCGACCTCGGCGGCGAGCGTGATCGGCTCGGAGGATTTCGCGAACGCCTTCATCACCTGACTGGAGTTGAAGTTCGGCTCGATATTGGCGATCCGCCGCGCATAGCCCATCGGCAGCACCAGGACGGGTACGGATTCACCGAAACATTGCGCCACCCCGCCCATCGCGTTCTCGGCGCCCGGGCCATGCTGCATGCAGAAGGCGCCAATCGTACGCCCCGAGGTGACGCGGGAGATGGCGTCCGCCATGTGCAGGCCGATCCGCTCCTGCCGGACCATGATCGGGCGGATCTCGGCGTTGGCGGCATGCTCGATCAGGTGGTTGACCGGATAGCCGCAGAGGATCTCGATGCCCTCGCGTTTCATGATTTCCGCAATCGCGGTGCCGAGCTTCATGACCGTCTTCCTCCCGCTGGCGTTGCGGCCGATGTCGCTCGGCCTTTCATGTCCCAGTTTGGAACAGGAGGCGCGGCTTTGGCAAAGCAAATGCACGCTTCTCGAGGTAGCTCAGCCATGCACCCGGGACAGATGGCGGAGCGCGGCCAGTGGCCGTTTAACGGAATTTTCAGCGTGTCCGTCAATGCCCTCGCAACCAACGAACTTTACATTGCGCGGCGATATTCCGGCGGGAAGAATCCCGCCGCCTTGACGGCGACAGGAGTTTTCGATGCGGCGATTGATTTTGAGATTCCT
>NZ_JAFAVV010000410.1 GCF_019242285.1 Bradyrhizobium sp. | reverse complement strand
CCGGGAAGGAATGGGCCAGGTAGTCGAGAACGTACTCGCGCGGCGTGATGTCGACGCGAACGTCGCTCCATTCCTCGGTCGGGATCTCGGCGAGCCTGCGTTCCATCAGCGCCTCGCCGGTCGAGACGATCTGGATGACGGCGGCGTGTCCGGCGTCGAGATCGCGTTCGATCGAGCGGATCAAGGACGGCGTCTTCATCGATGTCAGGAGGTGACCGAAGAAGCGCTGCTTGGCGGATTCGAAGGCCGAGCGCGCGGCGGATTTGGCCTGCGCATTCAGCGTGCCGGTCTCGCCCATGATGTTCGCCGCCCGCATCGCGGCTTCGAGGTTGTTGTGAATGACGGCAAACGCCTCGGCATAGGCGTCATAGATCCGCGCCTGCTCCGAGCTCAGCTGATGTTCGACCAGCTCGTACTCAACGCCCTCGTAGGACAGCGAGCGGGCTGCATAGAGGCCGAGCGCCTTGAGATCGCGCGCCATGACCTCCATGACGGCGACCCCGCCCTCCTCGATCGCCTCGACGAAATCCGCCCTCGCGGCGAACGGGAAATCCGCGCCGCCCCAGAGCCCAAGCCGCTGCGCATAGGCGAGATTGTGGACGGTCGTCGCCCCGGTCGCCGAGACATAGACGACCCGGGCATTGGGCATTGCATGCTGCAGCCGAAGGCCTGCCCGCCCCTGCTGCGAGGCCGCTTGATCGCCGCGCTCGCCCCTGCTGCCTGCGGCATTCTGCATCGCATGGCTCTCGTCGAAGATGATCACCCCGTCAAAACCTGCGCCGGGTGGCGAGCCGGGGTCGGCGCCCAACCATTCGACGATCTGCCGGACCCGCGAAAGCTTCTCGCCGCGTTCGTCGGTCCGTAGCGTGGCGTAGGTGGTGAAAAGGATGCCTTCCCCAAGCCGGATCGGCGTGCCCTGACGGAAGCGCGAGAGCGGGGTGACGAGCAGCCGCTCCATGCCGAGCGCCGACCAGTCGCGCTGGGCGTCCTCGATCAGCTTGTCGGACTTGCTGATCCAGACCGCGCGGCGCCGGCCTTTGAGCCAATTGTCGAGCAGGATGCCCGCGACCTGACGGCCCTTGCCGGCGCCCGTGCCGTCACCCAGGAACCAGCCGCGGCGGAAGCGCACCGCCTTCTCGGCATTAGCCTGCCCCGGACTTGATCCGGGGTCCCGCGCGGCTGTGACCGCATCGAAGGTCTGGTCGACGTTCCAGCATCCCGCAAGGAAGCCCGTATGCGCCTCGCCCGCATAGATGACGCTTTCGAGCTGTGCATCCGAGAGCACGCCATCGGCCACGAGCCGCTCTGTAAGATGTGGTCGATAGGACGGCTTTGGCGGTACGACGGATGCCATCGCCGCGGACTGCACCAGCCTGGTCGGATGCGCGTGCGCGCCGGCAATGCGGATCGACTGGAGCTGGTAGGGCTCATAGAGCGTGTCGGTGATGTGCGCGGCGTCCACTGGCGCGGCATCCACGGTCTCGTAGACGATCTCGATCCCCTCCGCTTCAGACGTCGTCCGAGTGGACAGAGGTGCCTCAGCGGTGCGGATCACCTTCGGGCGGGCGACAAGCTCGGCAGCCGGCGGCACGAAGCTGCCGGCCATCGGCAGCCGCGAAGGGACCCGTTCGGTGACCCAGCCGAGCAGCGCCGCCACGCTCGGAGCCATTCCGGGAGATTGCGGGAAGGTTTGCGGATCGGGCGCCGGCTGCTTGTCGATGACAAGCAGCCGCGTCTCGGTGGTGGTGCCGTGCTTGGCGTAGGCGCTGCCGGCAAGGGCCGCCGAGAACACGAGGTGACCACGCTCCTGGAGACGAACGAAGGCTTGCGTCCAGGCCGGGTTCTCCGGCGTGAAGCCCGCGGCAGTGATCGCCACCAGCCGGCCGCCCTCGCCAAGCCGTGCCAGCGCTGAATGTATGTGGCGAAGCGTCGTGTCCGGCATTCGGCGATCCACATTGGCCATCGCCGAAAACGGTGGGTTCATCAGGACGACGCTTGGGACATAGCCAGCATCCAGATGATCATCGATCTGCGCCGCGTCGAAACGCGTCACCTGTACGCCCGGAAACAGCAGGTCGAGCAGAGCGGCACGACTTTCGGAGAGTTCGTTCAGCAAAAGCGTGCTGCCTGCGAGCTCGGCGAAGATCGCAAGGCTCCCGGTCCCCGCGGATGGCTCGAGCACATGATCAGCCGCAGTGATCCGGGCTGCGGCAGCGACCGCAAGCCCAAGCGGGATCGGCGTCGAGAACTGCTGGAAAGCCTGGCTCTCCTCTGTCCGCCGCGCGTGCGTCGGCAGCAGCGCTGCGACTTTCGCGATCATCGGCAGCATGGCGGCCGGCGCCCCGCCACTCGCGCGGATCATGGCCGGGCCGTATTTGCGGAGAAACAGAACTGCTGCCGCCTCGCAGGCCTCGTAAGCGGTCTTCCAGTTCCAGGCCCCCTCGGCGTCGCTGGCGCCAAAGGACCTTTCCGCGGCACGGCGCAGCAGCTTGGCATCAATGCGCTCGCCACGGGTGAGGCGCGGCAGCAGCAGCCGTGCGGCATGGAGGATGGCTTGGGCGCGTGCGGATGGGACGGCAGACGCTGGGTAATCGTTGTCGTTCGACATGTCGGGAGATCCTCGGAGGCAGAGAGCGGGACTCGGGACGAGCCGCCGAACGCTCTCTCTCGATCCGGCGAGCTCATCCTCAGCCGGCCCCTCCTCTCCCCTCTCGGCCCTCAGTCACCGCACAGAGCAGACACGACGAAGCCCGGCTCAACGGCCGGGCTTCTGATACTTTCGACAGACATTTGGGGCCGGCAGATCGCAAGCCAGGCTCACGCATCACTCGGCGGCGATGATCTCTTCCACTTCGTCTTCGCCGTCAGTGGCCTCCGCTGTCTCCTCATCGGCGAGGAATTTAGGCAGGCCTTCGGCCTCGCCGCCCTGCTCCGCGTCCGCCGCCTCGACATCAGCAAGGCGTAGCGGCTCCGGCAGCCAGCCACTGCCGGCCAGAAGGCGCTCGGCCTCCTTCGCCATATCGGTCTTCTTGAGATGCTCGATGAGCTGGACCGAGGCCTCGCCCTTCGCTTCCCGCACCGCTTGCAGAATGCGATGCTTGGTCACCCGGCCGAGATAGTTGTCGACGGACGGCTTCCAGCCGGCGCTGACCATGTCGAGATCGACAGCGCGCGCAACGACGTCAGCCTGGCCAAGGCGGCTCTGCACCGAATAGGTGGACACGCGGCCCTGACTGAAGCGGCTGGCCACGTCATGCAGCGCGTTGACTGCAGAGGACGCGCAATGAGCGAACAGACGGGTCTGTGTGGCATTATCCAGGTCGGTGAGCGCGTCCCAGAGGTCGCGTTCGTTGTTCGGCAGCCGCGCCTTCCACGCTTCATGCCGCGCCTCGATGGCCCGCGCCGAAGCACTTTCCTTCAAGCCGGGAGGCTGAGCGGGAAAGGTCGGCGTATGCAGCGAAATTTCGAGACAGCTTGAAGGAGCGGCGAACCGGTAGAACGTCGCAAGCACGAAGTTATGCAGCACGGCCTGAAAGGCGATCGAGGGCCGTTCGGCGAGCGCGTCGCGCAGCGCCAGCGTCCGATGAGCAGTGAGCTCGGCCATGAGCCGATCCGGAAGCGGTCTTGCGCCTCCTTCCTCATCGTCATCCGCCGTTTCCGGCGGCGTGCCAGCAACGGTGATGGAGGTCGGCTGTGCCGGACCGACAACTCTCCGTCTGTCGGTCGACGGTGTATCGGCGCCCTGCGTCGCGCCTGAATCGACTGCCGCCGGCTCATCTTCTGGCCGGACATAACCCCGGTCGATCAAGAGCCGCCCCTCGGAATCGATGCTGACGAAAACGCCGGCACGGGCCACATCCGACGTCTCGTAGGCCACGGAGCGATCCTCGAAGGCCAGCAGCGCGATCTCGATCTCGCCGAGGCGATCATCGAACTCTTCTGGAATTTCGTCGGCGTCCTGATATTCGGCTTCGAGTTTCGCTTGCTCCGCTTTCAGCGCCTCAATGGCCGACCGCTCCTCTGCCGTGAGATCGGCCGGCCTGCCGACGAGCTTGCGCAGGCCATGGGAGTGGCCGTAGGCGAAATCAATCGCGACCGAAATCCATTTCCAGCCTTCGGTCGCGATTATTTCCGCCTCCGCTTTCAGCTTCGCGGTGACAAGACCGTCCAGCAGGACGACGTCCTGTAGCCAGCCGCCATCATCATGTTCGAACAGGTCGCGCATGACGCCACCGCCCGCGCGTGCGTAGGCCTCGAGGCCAACAAACCGCGCGCGGCGGTCGGAAGCGCGGACCGCCTCTTCGGTCAGCATGCGGCGGATCTGGTAGGGCTCGTCATAGCCGGAACGGCTGACCTTCTCCCAGACCTGCTCCTGGCGCGCCTGATCGGCCGTGACCGAGAATGCCATCAGCTGCTCGAGCGTCATGCCGTCCTGCGCATAGACGTTGTGCAAGCTGGGCGCCACCGAGGCGAGGCGCAGCCGCTGTTTCACCACCGCCGGGCTCACGAAATGCCGGGCGCCGATCTCCTCCTCGCTCATACCGCCCTGGCGCAGAGCTTCGAACGCGCGGAACTGATCGAGCGGGTGCAGGCCCACCCGCTCGTCGTTCTCGGCGAGCGAGTCATCCAGGGCCGAGCCGCTGTCGCGAACGATGCAGGGAACGGCTTGGGTCTTCGTCATGCGCTTCTGCTTCACGAGCAGCTCGAGCGCGCGATAGCGCCTGCCGCCCGCGGGCACCTCGAACATGCCGGTCTCGTTTCCTTCCGTATCGACAACGGCCCGCACGTTCAGGCTCTGCAGCAGAGTACGCTGCGCGATGCTTTCGGCGAGCTGCTCGATCGAGACGCCCGCCTTCACCCGCCGGACATTGGACTGGCTCAGCACCAGTCTGTTGAAGGGGATGTCGCGCGAGGGCGACAGCGTGATTTTCTGGACGACCTTCGTCATTTCGGTTCTCCACGACGGGCGGCCGAAACCTCTCTCGGCCTCCAACCCGTCGCGGAAATCCGCACCTCCTCTCACTCTTCCGTGCCCCGAAAAGGCCTCACGCCACCGCACACTCGGTGTCTCCTGCCATCACGCCGGCAGCGGAATTCGGCAGGAAGCCGAGAATGTAATCGGCCGCCTTGCTGGCCTGGCTGGCCGCACGGACGATCGCCCGATTGTCCTCGAGCAGGACCTCGAGCCAGAAGCCGATGTAGTCGGCATGGCGCACGGTCGGCACGATGCCGAGCGCAGCACAAGAGAATGCAGCGCCCAATTCCGCGATCAACTCCTCGAAGGCGTACTTGCTGCTGCCATAACCACCCGAGAAATCGCGGCTGAGGCGTGACGGATGGCCGCTGGCATGCACGAGCTCATGCAGCGCCGTCCGATGCCAGTCGATAGGCTCGAAATAGGCCGTCGGCGGCGGCACCTGCACATAGTCTTCCGTCGGCACATAGAACGCGCGATTGCCGCCGATACGGAAGTCGATGCCGGTCGCCTTGATCAGGCTTTCCACCCTGGGCTCGATCAAGCCTGGCACGGGAGGCGGCGCGGTTGTTGCGATGTCTGCAGGCAGGCCGTCACACTGATCGGTGTTGAACACGGTGAAGCGCTTTAGGAACGCAATCGCCTGCGCTTCCTCGCCGGCTTCGCTGGCGCGGCGTCTCTCACCCGCCGGCACGAAGCGGTCCGCATAGACTATGGAGGTGCCGCGCTCGCCTTTGCGCACGTGGCCGCCAAGCGCAAGAGCCTGGCGGAAGGTGAGCCAGCTCTGGCCGGCAAAACTCCGCTCGATGACCGCGCCCCACAGGATCAGAACGTTGATCCCGGAGTAACGCCGGCTGGTCGCGGCATTCTTCGGCATGGCGAGCGGCGCCTTGGCCGACGCCGTGCCCCAGGGCTGCACCCACGGCGCACGGCCGGCCTCGAGTTCTCTGATGATCTTGCCGGTGATTTCGTCATAAAGGCTCGCGCGGTCCTGGCCGGCGCGTGTCCGGGAACGATGGCTTTCCATCGCGCGTCTCCGCGACGGGCGCCGCAGGCCTCTCCCGCGGCTTCCAACCCGTCACGGCCAAGCCAGCCCGCACTCTTCCTCTGCATCACCTCAACGCATTCACCGCACAGCCGAGGATCACCGAACGCACCACGCGCGCCGCGCCCGAGATGGAAGCCCGAAGGACGAACACACGGCGCGGCCGAGGATTCAGCTCCGCCGACAGCCCGATTCCGCGAGGGAGACGCCCTCAGGACCGTCACCATCATGAAGCCGCTTCCGATGACCAACGGTCGAGCTGCGATCTCTCGTGTCATCGGACGACGTCGTTGCCGCGACCTTCGGATCGGCAAGAC
>NZ_JAFAVV010000387.1 GCF_019242285.1 Bradyrhizobium sp. | reverse complement strand
CGGCGGCGGAGTTCCTGCAAAGCTGGACGCCAAGCTGCCTGATCGTCGAGGATGAACTTCCCGATATCGCCGGACTGGAGCTGATCGATCAGATCAGGAAACGTGGCCTGACCGCGCCCGCCGTGCTGATGACCAACAGTGTCGATGCAGAGACGCGCGAACAGGCGAAAGGTCAGGGCACCATACTGGTCGACTCGCTCGACCCCAAGAAACTCATCGCTGTGGTGCGTGCGGCGCTCGATGGCGGTGCCGGCGAGGACGGTTCCTCGGGAAGCTGAACTGGGGAGCCTCGCTGTGCGCACTAAGTAGAACTACGTACGCACACTCCTTATGAAACGCGGCCGGTGCGTAGAAACTCTTAGCAGAAAACCGGATTTTGCACTGAGACGAAACAAACGAAAATCAGACTTGGGTGGATCGCTGACAGCGCCGCTACGAACCAGATGAGATCCTCGGCATGGCGAACAGTGCGGTTGCTTCAGTCCTCCAGGCTCGACAAAGCGACAGGCGGTTGTATTTGCCCGGAACGTTGCCTCGATCAGTATCAAGAAACAGCACGTGAACTCGCCGCACCGGCCTGTCAGCGGCGGCGGTCACTAACCTTGAATGCGAAGAACCAGAAAGGCTCGTTAGCAGCATGACCCACATCCTTTTCATCGATGATGACACAGCGATCCGGGATGCGGTCGAGCTGTTGCTGACGACGTCAGGGTTCACCGTCGCAATGGCCGAGAACGGCCGCGCCGGCCTCGCCTTGTATCAGTCGTGCAAACCAGACCTTATCGTTACCGACGTTTTGATGCCGGACATGGAGGGGATCGAGACGATCATCCACCTGCGCAAGCTCGACCCCGCGGTGCCGATTGTCGCCATCTCCGGCGGATGGAAGTCCGACCGCACCGGCGGGCTCGGCCCGCTCGATCTCGCGCGCATGATCGGCGCAACCATCACGCTCCCCAAGCCTTTCAGCGGCGAAGACTTTCTGGGCGCGGTCCAATACTGCGGCTCTCATGTCGACAGCAAAGCTTCGTCCGACGCCCACAATAAAGACGCCGCCGGCTTAGGCACTGGGGAGCCCGGTCCGTGACGCAGAGTGACCCGCCGGACCACTTACCCTTGCGCCCCGATACAAGCAGCACCGCCCTCACCCGCCCGCCTACCTTCCTGACCCGCCTGTTCCCCAGCTTAGGGGCTCGCCTCGCTTCCGTCTCCCGAGACGGCAACCCTGTCCGTGTCTTGCGGAAGACCGCCGCCGCCTATGCCGGCCTCGCGCCGCATTTGCGGATCAGCGGCCAGGCAATCGGGGCACTGATCATCGGACTGTGGATGGTGGTCGGCGCCGAACTCGTCAATTCACGCCAAGCCGCCTTCGACAACCGCTCGGCCGAGGCACTCAATTTCGCGCGCGCCTTCCGCGAGCAGGCCGATTACGTCCTGCGCGGCGTCGAAGGCCGAATGATGGGGCTCGAAGACAGGATCAGGGACTCGAACGGGCATTTCGATCTGTTTCAGTGGGGTAGAGAAAACATTCTGGTGGTGCCCGGTGTCGCCGAAGCTGCGTTTATCGGAGCCGACGGCCGGTTGCGCTCGACCACGGTACAGGCCACGGCGGGCGGAACAGACCTGCGGGACAGAGAGCATTTCAGCATCCATGTCGACGGCCGCGATGAAGGGCTCTATGTCGGCCCGACCGTGATCGGCCGCCTTTCAAGCCAGCCCGTCATTCCGGTCTCCCGGCGTGTTGACGCGGCGGACGGCACCTTTCTCGGGGTGCTTGTGGTACTGGTCCAGCCCGACGGGCTGATGGCGATGCGCAAATCGGTTGATCTCGGTCCGCATGGCGTGGTGCGGCTCGTCGGCCTCGATCTCCGCATCCGCGCCAGCTACAGCCTCGAACATTCAGGTGGCGATTGGGGCCGCGGCACGTCAGTTGCAGAGAACCAGCTGCCGAGCGTCATCGATGTCGGGGCGGCAGGCACCTACAAGCGCGCCAGTTTGTTGGATGGCCTGTCACGGATCACCGCTTACGCTCGCGTCGGCTCCTACCCTTTGTTCGTCACCGTTGGACTGGAGCAAAGTCGGGAACTCGCGGAGGCCGACTCGCATGCCATGATCATCGTCTTATTCGCGATTGGCGCCACGCTGCTCCTGATCGGATTTCTCGTTTACCTGGTTCGGGATGGGCTGCGACGCATCGCATATGAGGCCAAACTAGCTGACGAGCGCACCCGGCTCGAGGTGGTCAATCTCGATCTGGCGGAGAGCAAGGCGCGAGCCGAGGCCGCCAATCGCGCCAAGTCGGTCTTTCTGGCCAATATGAGCCACGAGCTTAGAACGCCGCTCAACGCGATCATCGGTTATTCCGAACTCATCAGAGACCAGACGTTCGGGCCCGATGCGAAACCCCGCTATATCGAGTATGCCGGATACGTCAACAGCTCCGGACAGCATCTGCTCAAGGTCATCACTCAGGTGCTCGATACGGCACGCATCGAAACCGAAACCCTCAATCTTGGTGGTAATGCGTTGGTTGATCTGCGCGACATCGTGCAGCGAGCGCTCGAACCGTTCCAGCAGATTGTCACCGACAAGCATCTTCAGGTTATCTTCAAATTCAAATCGGTTATTCCGGTCATCGCCGATCCTGCGCGGTTGGGCCAGGTATTCACCAATCTATTCTCGAACGCCGTCAAGTTCACACCGGCCGGCGGGCGTATCACGGTCGAGGCCAAACGCGATCCCGTCACCGGGGTAACCTGCACGATCAGCGACACCGGCATGGGCATGTCAGCCGAGGAGGTCGCGATCGCCACCGCTGCCTTCTCTCAGGCCGAGGAAGCCTACGCACGATCGAACCAGGGTACCGGGCTCGGGC
>NZ_JAFAVV010000044.1 GCF_019242285.1 Bradyrhizobium sp. | reverse complement strand
TCGAGACGCCGCCAGGGCGCAGGCGGCGGGGAGCTGGATCGTGGTGGCGGGCGGCTGGACCGAGGAGCAGTTCGCCGAAAAGCGCCGGCCAACCCCGCAGGAGGTGGCGGAAGCCGCCGCCGATCATCCCGTGTACATCCAGCATCTCTATGATTGGCTGCTGCTCTCGCCCAACGCGATGGAGACGCTGAGCATCCATGATGACGCCGACGTGGCACCGGGCGGCAGCTCGAGCGCGATCGCGACGGCAAGCCGACCGGCGTCATCTTTGCTAACGGCAATGCGCTCGGCCGGATCTTCGATCACTTGCCGAAGCCGACATTGGCGCAGCAGGTCGAGGGCTCGAAAAAGTTCTTCCGCGAGATGAACGCGCTCGGCATCACCGGCATCGTCGACGGCGGCGGCGTCAGCATGTATCCGTCGAGCTATCAGACGCTGTTCAGGCTGTGGCAGGACCGGCAGTTGACGGTGCGCATCGCCTACCACCTCTGCGCCCCGAAACCCGGCAGCGAGCTCGCCGACCTGCAGAACCTCACGCAGTTGCTGCCGCAGGGGTTCGGCGACGCCATGCTGCATTTCAACGGACCGGGCGAGATCCTGATCTGGGCCGCCTGGACCGACGGCGACATCACGCCGGACGGCAAGGCCAGGCTCGCCGAACTGCTGCGCTGGGCGGCGACCAAAGGTTACACCATCCAACTACACTGGAACCCGGACCGCACCGTGCACGATCTGCTCGACGTGATCGAGGACATCAACAAGGATGTTCCGGTGCGCGACCTGCGCTGGACCGTGCTGCATCTCTACGACGCCTCGGAGGACAGTTTGAGGCGGATGCAGGCGCTGGGCCTGATCTGGGGCGTGCAGGACGGGCTCTATTTCGCCGGCGAGCGGCTGCAGAAGGCGGTCGGCGCCGAGACGGCGAGGCAGATGCCGCGGATCGCAACCGCGATGCAGCTCGGCCTCGTGGTCGCCGGCGGCACCGACGCCCACCGGGTGTCGTCCTACAACCCGTTCGTTTCGCTGCAATGGTATCTCGACGGCACCACCATCGGCGGCGTCACGACCCGGGGCGAGGCCGAAGCGCCGAGCCGCCGGCAGGCGCTGGAAATGTACACGCGCAATCCCGCCTTCATGGCCCATGATGACGGAGAGCGCGGCACGCTGGAGCCCGGCAAGCTCGCCGATCTGGCGGTGCTGTCGGCGGACTATCTGACCGCGCCGGTGAACGAGATCGGCAAGATCAGGTCGCTGCTGACCACGGTCGGAGGCAAGGTGGTCTATGCCGCGCCGCCGTTCGCGGAGGGACGCTGAGGTTGTTGGCGGGCGCGACGTCGCCGCCCAAAGGGTGGAGAGCGTTTGCTGACTACGATCGGGCCTCGCAATCAACCCCTGCCCCCATTGCAGAGGTTGAGCCCGCTTCCCTAGAAAATTGAGGGTTCAGCAGCTCGAAAGGTTGAGCTTTAATCAACCCGCGTTTCGGCGCCAGGCGAGGAGGTCCAGGATGAATGATTTCGACCGGTCGCTGCAGCGGCTGCAGGAGGCGGAACTCGTCCGACGTTCCGCGATGCGCTGGCTCGCCGCCTTCGAAACGGCGCTTGTGTCGAACAGCACGACGGGCATCGAAGCCCTGCTTCATCAGGATTGCCACTGGCGGGATGTCCTTGCGTTCACGTGGCACTTCACGGCGATCGAGGGCCAAGACAACGTTGCGGCGCGGCTTGTTGCAGAGCAAGGGCGGGCTGCGGCGCATGGGTTCCATTTGCCTGCAGGCCGCAGGGCGCCTCGCAAGACCAACCGCGTCGGCCGCGAATGCATCGAGGCGATTTTCGAGTTCGAGACCGTCGACGGGCACGGTGCCGGCATCATGCGTCTGTCTCCGGCCTCCGCCGGCGGCGACGACTTGAAGGCATGGCTGATCTCGACCACGCTCCAGGGGTTGAGGGGCTACGAGGAAAAGATCGGTCCCAACCGGCCATCCGGTGCGGCGTATTCGCGGAATTTCGGCGGCGACAACTGGGAAGACGTTCGCCGCAAGGCGAGAGCCTTTGACGATCGTGAGCCCGCCGTCATCGTTGTCGGCGGGGCGCAGGCGGGGCTCTCGATCGCGGCACGGCTGAACCAGCTTGGCGTTGACACGCTCGTCGTCGAGAAATGGCCTCGCATCGGAGACAGCTGGAGGAAGCGCTATCACTCCCTGGCGCTGCACAATTCGACCCATGTCAATCACCTGCCTTACCTGGAGTTTCCGCCAACCTTCCCGACCTACATTCCAAAGGACATGCTCGGGAACTGGTTCGAGTTCTATGCCGACGCCATGGAGATCAACTGCTGGACGGACACGGAGTTCGTCGGCGGCTCCTGGGACGAAGCGGCGAAGCACTGGACGGTCCGGCTGCGAGGGTCTGACGGAACCGAACACGTGATGCGGCCGCGCCATCTCGTGTTCGCCAATGGGGTCAGCAGCTATCCATTCGTCCCCGAACTTCCCGGCATCGACGCTTTCGAGGGTGAGGTCGTGCACTCCGAAGGCTTCACGAGCGGCGCACCGTGGAAAGGGAAGAAGGCGCTCGTGCTCGGTACCGGCAGCAGCGCCAACGATATCGCGCTCGACCTTCACAGCCAGGGCGTCGACACGACGCTGATCCAGCGCGGCAGCACCACCGTGGTCTCCATCAACCCCAGTGCCAGGCTGAACGAGGCGGTCTGGGACGAAGGCCCGCCGCTCGAGGATTGCGATCTCATCGTGGCCTCGGCGACACCGTCACTGATCGTCAAGAACTACAAGCGGGTCGCGAAACGGATGCTCGAGCTCGACAGCGAGTTGATTGAGGGGCTCAAGCGGATCGGCTTCAAGCATGACATGGGCGAGGATGGCACGGGCCATCAGATGAAATATTTCCGGCGCGGCGGCGGTTACAATCTCGATGCCGGCAGCTCGGCCCTCATGATCAAGGGCGAGATCGGCCTGCTGCAATACGACCGGATCGATCGCTTCATCGCCGGCGGCGCGCGCCTGAAGGACGGCTCGACCGTGCCAGCCGACGTTCTCGTGCTGGCGACGGGCTACTATCCGCAGGTCGAGCTCGTTCGCCGCGCGCTGGGCGAGGCGATGGTCGAGCGCATCGGGGCGGTGTGGGGGATCGGCGATGATGGCGAGCTCAACAACATGTACCGGCGGACGCCGCAGCAAGGCCTCTGGTTCATTGCCGGCGGTCTGGCGCAATGCCGGATCAACTCGAAATATCTGGCGCTGCAGATCAAGGCGATCGAGGAAGGGTTGCTGTAGCCGCGAGTCGTCATTCCGGGGCTCGCGAAGCGAGAACCCGGAATCTCGAGATTCCGGGTTCGGTGCTTCGCACCGCCCCGGAATGACGACCCAAGTTAACTATATTTGTTCAGCCCGCCGTCGCTGAATACGTAGACCGCGCCCTGCGCGATCGGCAGATCGGCGGCACTTTCAGCCGTCTCAAAGCCGACATCCTCGGCGATCCGGATCGAGGTGGCGTCATAGACCGAGCCCGGCCGGATGCAGCCCGCGCCGGACAGGATGGCGCGCAGTTTCTCGCGACGTTGACGAAAGGCCATTGGTTTCCCCACTTGTCATTCCGGGGCGGTGCGAAGCACCGAACCCGGAATCTCGAGATTCCGGGTCTGCGCTTCGCGCA
>NZ_JAFAVV010000919.1 GCF_019242285.1 Bradyrhizobium sp. | reverse complement strand
CTTCGGTGGCGCGCGGCGGGATGAAAGCGCGCACCTCGAAATGCGCATCGCTGCCGTCCTTCCCGGCATCCCATGGCGCAACCACGCCCAGCATGTGGCCGGCCAATGCCGCATAGTCCGGCCTCAGCGCCAGGACTTCCGCCCGGCTCGACAGCATCACGGAGACCCAGCCGGGACCGTTGTCGACCCATTGGGCGGCCCGGATGGCCTCGCGCGGCATTCTCAGGCCATTCGCGATGGTGCGAATCGTCACGTCGTCGACCTCGCCGCTGCGCCGAAGCGGCGGAGCCGCGAAAGCGAGACGGTCGCCGTCCCGCCTGATCTGCACGAGGCCGACGCCGCATTCCTGCACGATGCGGGCTTTCTGCGCGTTGCCCGTGCTGTTCAACCAGACCTGGCAGCTTCCGAGCGTGGGATGGCCGGCAAAGGGCAGCTCTCGCGAGGGTGTGAAGATGCGAACGCGATAGTCTGCACCTGATGTCGCAGGCTTCAGCAGAAACGTGGTCTCGCTCAGGTTCGTCCAGCGTGCGAGCGAGGCCATGGTCGCTTCGGAAAGGCCGTCGGCATCGACGACGACGGCGAGCGGATTTCCCCTCAAGGGGCGGTCGCCGAACACGTCGACCTGGTGGAAGGCAAAGCTGGGCATCGGTGTCTTTCCTTTCATCGGTCGCTGCATCAGGCCGCCGTCAGGCGGGCACGATGCAAGGCATCCGTCAGCACGTCGAGGGCCACATCGAGCCGGTCAGGCTCGGGCAGGCCGAAGCCCAGACGGAAGACGCGGGCTTGGTCGCCGAACCAGCTTCCATCGCCGACGCGCGCATGGCGCCGCGCCAGTTCCACATGGAAGCGCGCGACGCCGCCGGCATCGAACACGTCCGGCCGCAACCGGATGCAGCACAAGGCGCCCGCGTCCGGCCGGACCCACTCGACCAGCGCCGCGTGACGTTCGGCCCAGGCCGTCGTGCGCGCCAGTCCCGCGCCTAATCTCAGCCGTCGTGCCCCGACGATGTCGTCCGCGCGCTGCAACACGCGCTGTGCAAGCATCTCGTCCACCGCCGAATTGGCGATGACGGAGCCGAACTTGCCGAGCACGAGCTGCTCGCGGAGCTGTGCGTCACGGGTGATCGCCCAGCCGACGCGAACACCCGGCGCACCGTGGCATTTGGAGAGCGAGCCGGTGACGACGACCCGTGGGCTCATGGTCGCGGCGCTCGGCGCGATCGGGTCGTCGCCATAGACGGCGCATCGATAGGTTTCGTCGACCAGCAGGAACGCCTCGGGGCAATGCGTCGACATCGCCGAAAGCAGCTCTGCAAGCGTCGCGCGCGGCGTCGCGACGCCCGAAGGGTTGTGCGGCGAGGCGAGGGATACCAGCCGCGTCGCGGGTGACAGCAATCCGGCCAGCTCCTTCGGATCGAGCCGATAGCGGTCGTCGAAGCCGAGCGGCAAGGTGCGGAGCCTGGCGCCGACACTCACGAGCACGTCGCGCGCAGGCGGGAACGCCGGCGTCGTGATCACGGCCTGCTCGCCGTTACCGCAGAGGATGTAGCCCAGCAGAAACAGGGCATGCATGCCGCCGATCGTGACGACGACGTCGCCTTCGTCCACGCCATGGAGGTCGGCGATGACTGAACGCAGCGCAGGGGCGCCGGCGGGCGTGCCATAGCCGAGCCGGGTTTCCTGCCAGCCACTGTCTCCGCCGAGAAGCTCGCCAAGCAGGAGATCCGGGCCGAGACTTTCGGCGAGATCGTGTTCCGGCGCCTCGCCGACCAGCGACATGATGTCGTTTCTCACGAATTGCGGCATGGTGTTCTCCGTCTCGATCCGAAGCAGGGCAATCACATATGGGAAGGCAGTCGTTTTGCAGCCCATCCAGACGCCCGCCTTCGGCGGGCTCCTCAGGATGAGGGTCTTTATGCGGCGAAATCTCAGAACCTCATGGTGAGGGCGCGGCGCAGCCGCGCGTCTCGAACCATGAGGCCCCGATCGTCGCTGCCATATGCGATTGCCCTGTGATCCGAAGCGAGGAGTAGCAAGCCGGTACGGACCTGTACAGTTACAGAGAATGACAATTGCGACCGGTACAGTTAGGATGGGGCATGTCCAAGGAAATGGCTAAGGAAGAAGTCTTTCGATACGAGGAGCTCGCGCGCTTCATCACCGCGCTGGTCGACCGCGGCACGCTGATGCCGGGCACGCGGGCGCCGTCGCTGCGCGAGATCAGCCGTGAACGGGACGTCAGCATGGCGACCGCGCTGCAGGCCTATCGGCTGCTGGAAGACCGCGGCGTTCTGCAGGCGCGTCCGCAGTCCGGCTTCTATGTCGCCCGCCGGCCGACTGCGCGAAAGGCGCCCTCGATGTCCAGGCCGCCGGCCCGCGCCACCGATGTCAGCGTCGCCGGCGTCGTCGCCAAGCTGCACGAGCATGCGTCCGATCCCGCGCTCGTGCCGCTCGGTTGTGCCATCCCAAGCCAGGATCTGCTCTCCTCAGGACGGCTCGACCGGCTGCTGGCGCGGATCGCGCGGGAGAAAGGCGGCGCCTGCAACATCTACACGGGCCCGCAGGGAGACGTGGGACTCCGGCGGGAGATCGCGCGTCGCGCGCTGCGGTGGGACAGGACGGTTTCGCCTGACGATCTCGCCGTGACGGTCGGATGCACCGAGGCGCTCGCGTTGGCGCTGCGTGCGGTGGCGCGCCCTGGGGATACGATCGCGATCGAATCGCCGACCTATTTCGGCCTCCTGCATGCGCTGCAGGCGCTCGGGCTCAGGGCTTTCGAGCTGCCGACCGATGCGACGGAAGGGATCGATCTGCACGCGCTGCAGCGCGCGCTCACGACACGTCGGATCGCGGCGTGCCTGTTCGCCTCCAGCTTCAACAACCCGCTCGGTTGCACCATGCCGGACGCCAAGAAGCTTGCCGTGCTGAAGCTCCTGGCGCGTCACGACGTGCCGCTGATCGAGGACGACATCTACGGCGACATCTATTTCGGCAGCGAGCGTCCGCGACCGTTCGTCTCGCTCGATCCGCACGGCAATACGATCTACTGCAGCTCGTTCTCGAAGACGGTGGCGCCGGGCTATCGGATCGGCTGGATCGTGCCCGGTCGGCATCTTCGGCGCGTTCTCGATGCGAAGGCGGCGTTCACCTTGTGCGGCTCGGTGTTGCCGCAGGTCGCTTTCGCCGAATTCCTCGGCGCCGGCGCCTACGATCAGCACCTGCGCCGCATCAGGCGCATCTTCGCCGACAACATCGAGCGGATGACGCGTGCGGTCGACAGGTATTTCCCGCCGGGAACGCGGATCAGCCGCCCGCAGGGCGGTTTTGTCCTGTGGCTCGAGTTGCCGGCGGGGCTCCGGAGCCGGGAGCTGTTCGGCAAGGCGCTCGACCAGGGTATCTGCTTCGCGCCGGGAGAGGTGTTTTCGGCCAGCGGCCGCTTCTCGAACTGCATGCGCATCAGTTGCGGACACACCTGGGATGCGCGGATCGAGCGCGGCGTGGCGCGCCTCGGAGCGCTCGTGGCCGAAGCGCTGGCGAAGGCCGCCTAGCCCGGATGAGCAACTTGTCCGCCGAGGCTCGAGAGCAAAGGCGGAAACGATATCCGGGACGCATCGCGCGCCGCTGTCGCCATACGAGCGTCCCCGCGGCCCTGATACAATTCGCAATAGCGGATTTCGAGAACGGGATGGTCGAGCCATGGGACTGAGAGGCCGGGTGCTCGGGCGAGCGGCGATGGGGCTGCTGGTGGCAACGCTGGCAGGACCGGCCTGCGGGCAAGCCGCGTGCGTTGTGGATCGGGAGTTGTTGGTGCTGCCCCGATGTGCACTGGAGACGCGGGGCGGTCAGTTGTATGTGGCGCCGCAGTTTGTGCAGTGGCTGTTTAACAGCCTTCGCCAGAAGATGGCAGCGACCGGGGCGGAAGGCGAAGGCTGGATCTACGTCGATCGCACGGGACGGGTGCTGGAACGGAACGTGGCCACGATGGATAACGGTGCCGACAGCTTTCACAGTGGACTGGTGCGCGTGACGCGCGATGGAAAATGGGGACTGGCGACGACGCGCGGGCGGCTCGCC
>NZ_JAFAVV010000628.1 GCF_019242285.1 Bradyrhizobium sp. | reverse complement strand
GGTGAACGGCAGCGTGCCCGTGAGCATGCGGTAGAAGATTACGCCCACGCTGTAGAGATCGCTGCGCGCGTCGACCGAGCGGTTCATTCGGCCGGTCTGCTCGGGCGCCATATAGGCGAGCGTGCCGGCGATCGTCTCGGGCGGACCAGGCGACTGGCGCTCGCGCGCCAAGCGCGAAGCAATGCCGAACCCGGTCAGCCGCACCTCGCCCGTCGCGCCATTGACCAGGATATTGGCCGGCTTGACGTCCTTGTGGACGAGCCCGCACTGATGAAGCTTGCCGAGAGCCTCGGCAACAGCGCTGCCGAGGTGCAAGAAGCGTCCCACCTCCATGGGCGCGCCGAGCAGCCGGTCGAGTGGCTCGCCACCCACATCATCGAGCACCAGCACGGTCCGGCCGGCATCGCGGACGAGGTCCAGCGGCCGCACCGCCCACGCCCCGTCAAGTTCATCCCTCAATTCGTATTCGTGGGCGAGGCGATCGAGGTTCGAGCGGGACGGGTGGTCGCCGGCGGGAACAACGGTCAGCACTGCGTGCTGCTTGCCGTCATCGTCCACTCGCCAGCCACGACGGAAGACGCGCTCGCCGTCCTCCCACAAGACCTGAGAGCCGCCGTCCGAGTATGCGCCCTGCAACGAATGCCGCACCATCTGTCAGACTCCGGCGTTGGCCGGATCGAGTGTACCGCATCGTCTGAGAAATGCCAGTCACTGTCGATATTGCTCGATCCGACGGACGTCATTCCGTCGTCTCCACAGCAACGATTTGCGAACCCGCTGTCCCCCTCCAGTACCCAAATCGTACCACCGTGGCTTGAGCATGCCCGCCATCCGCTGATCCCGCTTGATCATGGCGAGGTGGATCCGCCCTCTCTCCAGCAGCGATTTGCCACGATTTGCAGGGCTTTACTCGCAAGGGAAACGCATGCCCGTTAAATGGGGACGATCGCCGACCAACGTGAACAATTGGAGATTCCGATGGCGACCGCCAGACCGGCAAGCGCGCTACTGACACAGGTCATCGATGCGCATGGTGGCATGGCGCGGTGGAATGAGCGCAAAAAGGTCGAGGCCACAATCGTGAGCGGTGGCGGGTTCTTCCCGCTTAAAGGCGTCATGCCAGATTCGGAACCGCGGCGCATGACCGTGTGGCTACACGAGGCCCGCTCATCCGTATTGCCCTACGGTGCGCCCGATCAGCGCACGATGTTGACGCCGGACAGAATCGCCATTGAAAAAATTGACGGAACCGTGGTCGCGGAACGGCGCGATCCAAAAGACTCGTTCGCGGGTCATCAGATGAGCACGCAGTGGGATGCATTGCATCTTGCCTATTTCAATGGTGAAGCTCTCTGGACATACTTCATGACCCCCTTTCTCCTGACGCTGGAAGGCGTTGTCGCGGAGGAAGCTGAGCCGTGGCACGAGGACGACGAAACGTGGCGCGTGCTGCGCGCGCACTTTCCAGGGTCAATCGACACGCACAGTCTGGTTCAGGATTTCTTCTTTGATCATGATTTCCGACTGCGTCGCCACGATTACAGCGTCAACATCGCCGGCGGTTTCCCCGCCTCGCAACTCACATCGGACTACATCGTGGCGAACGGGATTCATTTACCCGCCAAACGACGCGCCTACACGCGTGGCCCAGACCGACGGCCGATCCTGGACATGCTGATGGTTCGCATCGACATCAGCGACGTCCAATTCACGTAACGGACACGATCGGATGCTCGCTCTCAACCCAGACCAAATCAATCCGGGATCGCTCTGGGGCAGTGCCAATGCTGCGAAAGCCTCACCGGATCGCTCTCGAGGCACGAGGAGCATTTGATGGACGATCAATATCGCGAACCTTTCACGTTGTACGAAAGGCAGGGAGGACAACTGCATGGCGCTACGTCTCGGCGCCATGCCATGGCACGCGTTGGCTTTTGGGGCCTCACGCTCGCTGCGCTTCATGGCAAGGCTTGGGCGCAACGACCGGGCAGTTTCAGCAATGAAGCGCTCGCTTTACCCACCGGCCGCACGCCGAGCGATGCGGACGCAGCGATTCGTGATGTAAAGATCGCTCGCGCCATGCGAGCCGGGCCGATGCAGATCACCAAAAACGCTACGGTCGCTGAGTTGGACCGGGAAGGCAACATGACGGCCATCCTCCGCGAGGGAAGCAATGATTGGGTCTGCACACCTGGAGACGAGAACCGGATTGGCGATCCTCCCATGTGCATCGATCGTATAGGCATGCAGTGGTTTAAGGATCTTATTCTGCGCAAGCCACACCCCTCGAATACTGTGCCTGGGCTCTGCTACATGCTTTGCGGAGCTACACAGCATAGCAACTCCAATGCATTCGATACTGCGAGTCCCGCGATACCCATCGGGCCGCACTGGATGGTGCTCTGGCCCTTCGACTCGGCGCATTGCGGCCTACCGACTGACGTGCGCGACGCGGGCGCGTGGATCATGTTCGCGGGAACACCATACGCCTATCTCCACATTTGCGGCTCACCTTGGGTTGGCAACAGCTACACTCCCGAACATCAGCCGGTATGGACGATGCGGTACGTCAAACGGGGGAGCTGAGAGGCTGCGCTCGGGTTCCCATGTCAGGCTTTTTACTCAGATCGGAGGTGATGCGTGCCAACCTGTAACTCGAAGAATCGGAAGCGGTGACTGGTTCACCGGCGCGATGCGTGAGGTGACCGAGTTTGACATCAAGGATGTTCGCGGCAAACGAGCCAAGTACACGACATTCCACATACAGTTTGCGTCGCGCGACAATTGCCTATCGTTGACATCCTTTATCGGGGCGGACGTTGCAAGTCTCGCCGCATCGGCGGGGCAAAGAGCTGACGTGCATCTACACGACCGAGCGACCTGGCTTCAGCCGGGAGTTGCCCAACTGGATGTTCTATCAAGCCTATTGCGCAGGCATGACGCTCGGCGCGCCCCAGATCGGCCTGGAAGGTCTTACTGAACTAGCTGCCGTTCTCGCCTTGCTCGGTGAGACTCAGAGCCCGGCCCCACCCTCCAAACCTTCAGAGAAGGAGGGGGCGCGTGCCAAGGAGTCGATCCCACAATCAGGCGCGGTTTGCTCTCGAACTGGAGCGCCCGGTGCGGCCGGTCCCAGTGGTCACCGGCAACCCGGAAGGATTGCTGGGCGCGTTAGCCGATCTCCTGCTGGCCGCTCTCGGGGTCGAGGCGACGATGACAAAGGGGGACAGCGATGAGCGCCA
>NZ_JAFAVV010000320.1 GCF_019242285.1 Bradyrhizobium sp. | reverse complement strand
TGGCTCCTTCGACAGCGCTTATCTCGGCTGCCTGCCCAACATGGTGATCATGGCGGCATCGGATGAAGCCGAACTCGTGCACATGGTTGCGACCCAGGTCGCCATCAACGACCGTCCGAGCGCGCTCCGCTATCCGCGCGGCGAAGGCCGCGGCGTGGAGATGCCGGAAGCCGGCGTTCCCCTCGAGGTGGGCAAAGGCCGCATCATCCGCGAGGGCTCCAAGGTCGCGCTGCTGTCGTTTGGCACGCGCCTCGCCGAGTGCGAGAAGGCGGCCGACGATCTCGCCGCCCATGGCCTCTCCACCACCGTCGCGGACGCGCGCTTCATGAAGCCGCTCGACGTCGACCTGGTGCTGAAGCTCGCGCGTGACCACGACATCCTGATCACGATCGAGGAAGGCGCGGTCGGCGGCTTCGGATCGCACGTCATGCAGGCGCTTGCCGAGCACGGCGCGCTCGACAACGGCCTGGTCCGCTTCCGCTCGATGGTGCTGCCCGACGTGTTCCTCGATCACGACACGCCGAACGCGATGTACGCCCGTGCCGGTCTCGACGCCAAGGGCATTGTCGCGAAGGTGTTCGAGGCGCTCGGCAAGGACGCCAAGACCGACGCGGTCAAGCTCGCCTGACGGCGAGCTCCGCGGCTCAGACCGTGAAGATCTATCTGGCAGGTCCCGACGTGTTCCTGCCGGATGCGCTCGAGATCGGCAGGCGCAAGACCGCGTTCGAACTTTCTTTGCGTTCGCATGGCCGTCGAGCGATTTGGCACTGTGCCGCCGCCAACTTGAGCTGTTTGCATGTCCGCTGCACGCAAGCGCGTGGATGTTCTCCTGGTCGAACGCGGCCTGTTCGAGAGCCGGGCGCGGGCGCGCGCGGCGATCGAGGCCGGCCATGTCGTCGCCAACGACAGGAAGGTCGCAAAACCGTCCGAGGTCGTCGCGGCCGACGCCGTGCTCACGGCCGCGCCCGCGCATCCCTATGTCTCCCGCGGCGGCGTCAAGCTCGCGGACGCGCTTGAGCGCTATCCGATTGACGTCGAAGGCCACGTCTGTGTCGATGTCGGCGCTTCGACCGGCGGCTTCACCGAGGTGCTGCTCAGTAACGGCGCGGCGCTGCTGTTTGCGATCGACGTCGGACATGGACAGTTGCACGCCTCGCTAAAGGACAATCCCAAGGTCGTGTCGATGGAGCACACCGACATCCGCAAGCTCGAGGGCACCCGCCTGCCGGTGCGGCCGGACGTCGTCACCATCGACGTCAGCTTCATCTCGCTGAAGATGGTCCTGCCTGCGGCGCTGTCGCTCGCCGCCGCCCCGATGCGCCTGCTGGCGCTGATCAAGCCGCAATACGAAGCGCAGGGCAAGCATGCCAAGGGCGGCATCATCCGCGACGCAGCCGTGCACCGGAAAGTCTGCGACGAGATCGCGGCATTTGCCGCCTCGCTCGGATGCACCGATATCCGCGTCTTCCCCTCCCCGATCACCGGCGGCGACGGCAACGCCGAATTCTTCCTCGGCGCGCGCCGTGGTTGAACGGCTGCTGATCGATCATGTCGGCCATCGCGGCGATGGCATAGGCTTCGTGGGAAGCCAGGCGATCTATGTGCCCTACACGCTGTCCGGCGAGACCGTCGAAGTGGCGGCCGTCGAGGGCCATCATCCCGACCGGCGCCGCCTGCTCGCCGTCGAGACGCCCAGCCCCGAGCGCATCGCGCCGTTCTGCCCGCATTTCGGCGCCTGCGGCGGCTGCGCGATCCAGCACTGGCAGCCGGACCGCTACCGCGCCTGGAAGCGCACGATCGTGGTCGAGACGCTGGTGCAGGCGAAGCTGGATGGCGAGGTCGCGCCGCTGGCCGACGCCCATGGCGCCGGCCGCCGCCGGATCACCCTGCATGCACGGATGGGAACGCACGAGGTGCTCAGGGTCGGCTTCGCCGCGATGGGCTCGCACGACGTGATTCCGATCGACCGCTGCCCGATCCTCGATCCCGGTCTCGACGGTGCGCTGGAAGCGGCCTGGGCGCTGGCCGAGCCGCTGATCTCGGTGCAGAAGCCGCTCGACATCCAGGTCACCGCCAGCCAGGGCGGCCTCGATGTCGACATCCGCGGTTCCGGTCCGCTGCAGAGCAGGATGATCTCCACGCTCTCAGGGATCGCAGCCCGGCACCGGATCGCACGGCTGACGCGGCATGGCGAGCTCGTGCTGATGCGCAACGCGCCGACGATCATGATGGGCACGGCGAAAGTCACGCTGCCACCAGGCTCGTTCTTGCAGGCGACGGCGGCGGGCGAGGAAATGCTGGCGTCACTGGTCGCGGAACGGGTCGGCCGCGCCAGGCTGATCGCCGATTTGTTCTGCGGCGTCGGGCCGTTTGCACTGCGGCTGGCCCAACGCGCGCGGGTGTTGGCCTTCGACAGCGATGCCGGCGCGGTCGCCGCGCTGCAGAGCGCGGCGGCTGCCACCTCAGGCCTGAAGCCGGTCAAGGCAGAGGCGCGCGACCTGTTCCGCCGCCCGCTGGTGCCAGCCGAGCTGCGCGATGTCGATGCGGTGGTGTTCGATCCGCCGCGCCAGGGCGCGCAGGCGCAGGCCGAGCGGCTTGCCGCGAGCAAGGTGCCGGTGATCGTCGCGGTGTCCTGCAATGTCGCGACGTTTGCGCGCGACGCGCGGATCCTGGTGGATGGCGGCTACCGGATCGAGACCGTCGTGCCGGTCGACCAGTTCCGCCACACGCCGCATGTCGAGCTGGTGGCGCGGTTTTCGCGTTGAAGCGCTACTGCACGACGTCGACCTTGACGTTGGCAACGCCGGAACGGACCATGCCGAGCTGCTGCGCCGCGGAATAGGACACGTCGACCACACGTCCCCGCACGAACGGGCCGCGATCATTGACGCGCACGGTGACGGACTTTCCGGTCGACATATTGGTGACCCGCAGGTGTGTGCCGAACGGCAGGCTCGGATGCGCCGCAGTCATCTCGTGCGAGTCGAATTTCTCGCCGCTCGCGGTCCTGGTACCCTCGGTATAGAAGCTGGCCATTCCCCGCGACGCCACGTGGGGCGTCGTCGTCGCGCTGGCCGACGACGGC
>NZ_JAFAVV010000290.1 GCF_019242285.1 Bradyrhizobium sp. | reverse complement strand
CAGCCAGATCGTCGGAGGAACCGAACACGACATCGTCGGCAAGGTGCGGATCGTCGCGGAGATAGAGCGCGGTCACCAGCTCACGGTGGCCGGGCGAGCCGACCAGGAAGTGGATGTGCGCCGGCCGCATGCCGTGCCGCGCCTGCGCCTTCACCATGGCGCCGACCGGCCCATCCATCGGGATCGAGTAGCCGCGTGGCTTCACCGTGCGCACCACGTAGAGACCGTTGGCGTCTGTCGTGAACACGCCGCGATAGTCCACGGACGAGGCATTCTCCTGGATGTCATAAAGGCCGTCGGCACTGGTCTGCCAGACCGAGACGGTGGCATCCGCGAGCGGCTTGCCGTTGACGTCGCTCACACGGCCGTAAAGCACGCATTCCGTGCCGGGCTTGACGTGCTTCGCAATCTGGCTGCCGGGGCCGAGCGTCGGCGAGGCCTCGCGATAGAACGGGCCGAGCAGGCTGGTGTGGGTGCCCTCCTCCATCGCGGTCTTGTCGTGCAGGCCGTTGATCAGCGCCGACAGGCCGAGCGTATCCGAAAGCAGGATGAACTCCTGCCGCGCCGGCGTGCAGGCCTTGCCGACCAGGGTCATGAACTCGATGCCCTTGATCCATTCGCCCGGCGTCAGATTGACCTCCCGGGCAAAAGCGTGGAGGTGCCGGACCGCCGCCGCCAAGACCTCCTTCATGCGCGGGTCGGCGGTGGTCGCCATCTGGTCGAGCACGGCATCCGTGATGGTTTCGGGGGTCAACTCGCGCATGTTCCGTCCTCCTTGGCCTCCCGCCGACTTCCGCGACAGTGGCGCCAACCTAGCGCCCCCGGACCGAGGGCGTCCAGTGTACTTGTTCGTTACTTCCGGCCAAGGTCAGGGTAGCCTATCCGACCTTGAAAATCCTGGAACGGGATGCGCGCCACAGCGTCCAGAGCACGGAAAGACGCGATCTCGGTTGTGCCACGAACGGATCGCGATCCGTCCGCGCCATCAACGCAAGTTCGCGGCGCAGCAGGGCCAGCGGCAGAAAGATCGGACGCACCGGGGGCGGCACAGTTCCGAGCAGCGCGATCGCGGTGTCGAGGTGGCGAGCCGCCTCGCCGACCAGCTCATTGACTGCCGCGCGCACGCCCGGCGTCTGCCGTCCCGAGAACACTGCATCCATCCCGCTGCCATGCCGTTGCAACAATTGCAGTGGCAGGAACAATTGCCGCCGCGAGGCATCCCGCGGCAGCGAGCCGATCACCTGCGCGAATCCCTGCGCGAGGCCGGCATGTCGCGCGAGATGCGACAGCTCGGCGGACGGCGGTGCGACAATCCGTCCCGCCAGCACCAGCAGCGCCGACGAGGTATCGTTAACATAGCCTTCCAGGGCTGCGAGCGTCGGCATCGGGTCGTTGTAGAGATCGAACTGATGCTCCTCGATCAGCCGCGAGAGCGGCTCGACCGGCAGCTCGAAATGGCGAATCACCTCCAACAGCTCGGCGGCCGCCGGGTTGCCTGCGGCCCCGCCATGGTCGAGGCCTGCGAGCAGGTCGGTCCACCACTGCATGCGGATTTCACCCGGCAAGGGCTGGCTGACCTGATCGCGTATCCGCGATATCTCGACATTGAAGGCGTAGAGCGCGAGCAGCGCGCGCCGCAGCTCGGCCGGCACGAACAGGGTCGAGGCGTAGCGGGCAAAGTCGTGCCTGCGCACGAGGTCGGCGCAGAATGCGGCCGAATCCCTGCTGACCTGGATTTCGCTCATGGCACCGCGATCAGCGCGGCGGCCACCCGCCGCCGCTCGCCCATCATGACGTTGTAGGTGCGGATCGCCGGTGCCGTCTGCATCGTGTCTAGCACGATGCCGACGGCGCGCAGCGCCGCGCGGAGGTCCGACGGCGCGAGCCACACGCCGGCGCCGGTCCCCACGATCAGCGTGTCGATGCTGCCGGCGGCTGCAAACACGCGCGACAGCGCGTCTCTATCGATCTGCTCCGGCCTCGTGACCTCCCAGGCCCAGACCGCATCCGGCAGGCACAATAGCGATCCCCGATGCGACATGCCGGCAAAGGCGAAGCCGCCCTTGCCGTAGGCCTCGATCGGCGCCGACCTCGGCAGGTGTGGAGCGTCGTTGGCAGACATGATCCAGCCGGAAAACCGCTTCTTGCCCACGATAGGACGCCGCGGGGCCGCCTCGGATCACATCTTGTCCATCTTCTTGTTCGACGACACATCCGGTGCTTCGGCCCGGTGGATGCCGACACCGAGATAGATCAGGATCGGCGCCGCGATGAAGATCGAGGTATAGGTTCCGACCAGCACCACGCCGAACATCATCACCGCGGTGAAGCTGTGGATGGCCTGGCCGCCGAACAACAACAGCGCCAGCAGCGCCAGCGTCACCGTGACGTGGGTGATGATCGAGCGTGACAGCGTGGAGTTGATCGATTCGTTGAGCAGCTGCGGCATCGGCATCTTCTTGTAGCGCCGCAGCATCTCGCGGATACGGTCGTAGATGACGACGGTATCGTTCAGCGAATAGCCGAGAATCGTCAGCAGCGCCGCGATGCTGGTGAGGTCGAAATCGACCTGCGTGATCGACATGAAGCCGATGGTCAGCACGATGTCGTGCACGTTGGCGATCATGGCGCCCAGCGCGAACTGCCATTCGAAGCGGAACCAGAGATAGATCAGGATCGCCACGATCGCGAGCATCAGTCCGAGCATGCCGTAAGCGAGAAGCTCGCCGGAGACGCGCGGCCCGACCACCTCGACGCGGCGGTAGTCGACGCTGTCGCCGAGCGCGCCGCGAACCTTGCCGAGCGCATCCTGCTGCGCCTTGTCACCGCCCGGCTGCTCGGCCACGCGGATCAGAACCTCCTCGGGGCCGCCGAACTGCTGCAGCTGGACGTCGCCGAGCCCAAGCGTGTTGAGGCTTGCGCGCATCGCGGCGATGTCGACGGCGCCGGACTTGGCGCGCACCTCGAGCAGCGTGCCGCCCTTGAAGTCGATGCCGAAGTTCAGCCCATGGGTGAAGAACAGCGTGATCGCGACGATCGACAGCGTCGCCGAGATCGGGAACGAGATGCGGCGGAACTGGGTGAAGTCGAAATGCGTATTATCTGGAACGATGCGCAGCGACGGCAGGAGGCCGAGCGCGCTGACCACGGTCAGCACGACGATCAGAACGCCAAGGCCGATGAGAACGTAGTGAGTCACTTTGGGCCTCGTCCTAGATCGGCACGCTCTGCGGCCGCTTCCACCGCACCCACCACGCCACGATCAGGCGCGTCAGGGTGAAGGCGGTGAACACTGTGGTCAGAATGCCGATGCCGAGCGTCACGGCGAAGCCGCGCACCGGTCCAGTGCCGATGTAGAACAGCACGGCGGCGGCGATGAAGGTCGTGATGTTGGAGTCGAGGATGGTCGCGAGCGCCCGCCTGAAGCCGGCATCGATCGCCGAAATCGCGTTGCGCCCGCCGCGCAATTCCTCGCGGATGCGCTCGTAGATCAGGACGTTGGAGTCGACGGCGATGCCGACGGTGAGCACGACGCCGGCGATGCCGGGCAGCGTCAGCGTCGCGTTCAGAAGCGACAGCACGCCGAAGATCATGGCCACGTTGATGATCACGGCGACGTTGGCGAACACGCCGAACAGCCGATACGTCACCAGCATGAACACAACCACCATGATCGCGCCGACATAGGCCGCAAGCTCGCCCTTCTCGATCGAGTCCTGGCCGAGGCCCGGACCGACGGTGCGCTCCTCGACCACTTTGAGCGGCGCCGGAAGCGCGCCGGCGCGCAACAGCACCGACAGGTCGTTGGCGGACTGCACGGTGAAACTGCCCGAGATCTGGCCCTGTCCGGCGGTGATGGGCTCCCGGATCACGGGCGCGGAGATCACCTTGTTGTCGAGCACGATGGCGAAGGGCTGTCCGACGTTCTCGGTCGTGGCCTGCGCGAATTTACGCGAGCCCGCGGTATTGAACTTGAAATTCACCACCGGCTCGCCGGAGCGGGGGTCGAAGCCCGTCTGCGCGTCGGTGAGATCGCCGCCCGAGACCAGCACCTGCTTCTTGACGACGTAGTACACCGGCGGCGTCGACGTGCTCGGCAGCACCTCGGAATCCGGCGGAGCGCCGCTCTGCTGGGCCTGCTCCGGCGACACGCTGGTGTCGACCATGCGGAATTCCATCTTCGCGGTCTTGCCGAGGATTTCCTTCAGATGGGTCGGGTCCTGCAGACCCGGCACCTGCACCAGGATGCGGTCGTTGCCCTGGCGCTGGATCAGGGGCTCGACGGTGCCGAGCTCATTGACGCGGCGCTCGACGATCTGGATCGACTGCTCGATGGTCTTGCGGAGGCGATCGTTCATCGCGGCCTCCGGGATGGTGAGCCGGATCAGGCCGCTGCCGGCGTCGGTCACGTCGAGATCGCGCTGGCCGCTGGACCCCATCAGGCCGCCGAGCGGTTGCGACAGCTCGCGCAGCTTGGAAAGCGCGTTCTGCTGGTCGGTCTCCTTGCTGATGTGGACTTCGACCGTGTCCCCCTTGACCGAAAGTCCGGTGTACAGGATCCGGGCGCCGCGCAGCGCGCGCTGCGCGTCCTCACGGATCTGGTTGAGCCGGCTCTTCTTCACGTCGTTGGAATCGACCTCGAGCAGCAGATAGGAGCCGCCCTGCAAATCGAGGCCGAGCACGATGCGCCGCTGCGCCCATAACGGCCAGCCCTTCACCGTGGCTTCGGGGAAGAAATTCGGCACGGCGCACAGACACACCACGAGCGCCGTCAGGATGATGCCGAGCGCCTTCCACCGCGTGAAATACAACATCGAGTGTAACCGTCAGTGATGAGAGATTGCGCCGCGTCGCGTCCACAGCCGGATTAGCTCGCGGACGTCTCGTCCTTGGCCGCCTCGCTCTTGTCCTTGGCCGGCTCGCCCTTGGCGCGCACGCCCTGGATCATCTGCCGCATCTGCCGGACACGAACGCCGTCCGAGATCTCGAACTCGATCTGGTCGTCGTCGACGACCTTGGTGACCTTGCCGACCAGGCCGCCTGAGGTCACGACAGTGTCGCCACGGCGGATGTTCTTGACGAGCTCGGAGTGGTCTTTGACCTTCTTCTGCTGCGGTCGCAGGATCAGGAAGTACATGATCACGAAGATCAGCGCGAACGGCAGAAGCGACATCAACATGCTGTTGGTGTCGCCGCCGGCCGCGGCCTGGGCATAGGCGGGGGTGAAGAGCATCAGGGCAGTCCTCGTGAGGCGGGAAGGGCCGGCAACGCCCAGGATCGAGGGGCCGGCCCGGCAAATTTCGCGCGGACTATAGCGGCCGCCGTCCCAATTGCAATGTGACTTGTGCCTTCATCTGGGCCCGCTTGCGGGACCGTGCAATGCCCGATAAAGGCTGCGCCATCAGGAACTTGGCAGATGTCGAAGAAACAACGCAAAACCGCCTCCCGCGCCGCGGCGCAGGCCTCCGCGAAAGTCGCGGCAAAACGCCCCGTGCTCGCTGCCGACGACGTCGCCGCGCGCGTGGCACGCGCCCTGGAGGCGATTGCGGCGCACCTTTCCGCCGCCACGCCGGCGGCGCTCACGCCCCAGTCATTTCGCAACGCCGATGCCTTCGTCTGGCATCCCGACGGCCGGTTGTCGGAGGTGCCGCGGGTCAGCCGCGTCGATCTCGGCCTGCTCAAGGGCATCGACCGGATGCGCGACATCCTGATCGAGAATACCGAACGGTTCGCCGACGGCCTGCCGGCCAACAACGCGCTGTTGTGGGGCGCCCGCGGCATGGGCAAATCGTCGCTGGTGAAGGCGGCCCATGCCAGCATCAACACCGGCCGCAAGGTAGCCGACCGGCTGAAGCTGATCGAGATTCACCGGGAGGACATCGAAAGCCTGCCCGCGCTGATGGAGCTTTTGCGCGCCTCCGAATTCCGCTTCATCGTGTTCTGCGACGATCTGTCCTTCGACGGCAACGACGCCTCCTACAAGTCGCTCAAAGCGGTGCTGGAGGGCGGCATCGAGGGCCGGCCGGACAATGTGATCCTTTATGCCACCTCCAACCGCCGCCATCTCCTGGCGCGCGAGATGATCGAGAACGAGCGCTCCACCGCGATCAATCCGGGCGAGGCCGTGGAGGAGAAGGTGTCGCTGTCGGACCGCTTCGGCCTCTGGCTCGGCTTCCACCGCTGCAGCCAGGACGAGTATCTGGCCATGGTGAAGGGCTATTGCGGCCATTTCGGCATCGAGCTTCCCGAGGAGCAGCTGGAGCGCGAGGCGTTGGAATGGTCGACCACCCGTGGCTCCCGTTCCGGTCGCGTCGCCTGGCAGTTCACGCAGGAATTGGCCGGGCGATTAGGCGTGAGATTGAGCGGGAAGTAGGCCGCGCAAGCCCCTGTCTGTCATTCCCGCGAAAGCGGGAATCCGGCCTTCCAGAGACATCTCGTTCGAGCACGACTGTCTCTGGAATAGCTGTCGTCGCCCGCTTACGCCGGCGGCTTCGGCGGGCTCGCAAGCCGGACGACGACAGCCGTAACGTGGGCAGGGCGTGCCCGCCGCTGCGAGCCCCTCACGCGCCGTTCAGGAATTGCAGCGGATCGACCGGGTTCGAGCCCTTGCGGATCTCGAAGTGGAGCTGGGGCGAGGCCACCTCGCCCGACTGGCCGGACTTGGCGATCACCTGGCCGCGCTTGATGGCATCGCCGCGCTTCACCATCAGCTCGCTGGCGTGCGCATAGGCGGTGACATAGCCGTTGGTATGCCGGACCAGGACCAGGTTGCCGTAACCCTTGAGCTCGTTGCCGGCATAGGCGACGACGCCGTCCTCGGCAGCCTTGACCGGTGTGCCCTCGGGCACCGCGACATTGATGCCGTCATTGGACTTGCCGTTGGTCTTGGCGCCGTAGCTCGTGATCACCTTGCCGCGCACCGGCCAGCGGAAGGTCGGCGGCGCGTTGGTCGCCTCGGTCGCCTTGGCCGCGGGCGGCTCTGCGACCGCGGCTTCGTCGGATGTGGGAGCCGCCTGCGCCAGCCGCGCGCTCTGCGGCGGAACGGCTGAAGCCAGCCTCGGCCCGGCGACGGGCGCCTGGACGGTCATAGCGACGGGCTGCGCAGCCGCGCCCGCCGCCGGCACCGTCAGCCTGGAGCCGAGCCTGAGCGGGGATGAGACGTCGAGATTGTTCGCCCGGGCGAGCTCGGCCACCGAAACATGATTGCGACGGGCAATGCTCGCGAGCGTGTCGCCGGGATTGACGACATGCAGGCTCGGCGAAGCGACCATGACGGGCCTGGCTACGGGGGCGGCGGCGACCGGCGCAGGAGCGACGGGAGAAGCGGCGGCAGCCATGGCGTGCGGGATGACCAGCTGCTGGCCGGGCGAGAGCGCGCGCGGCCCCCTGTAGCCGTTGGCCGCCAGGATCGCGCCCGGCGTCACGCGGTAGCGCTGCGCCAGACTTTCCAGCGTGTCGCTAGTGCCGACGATGATGGTGGTCCCGACCGACGGACGGCTGGCCGTGACCGGGCGCGGCGGGACGGAGCCGGTCGTGTCCAGGCGCGGCTGGGCCGGCGGGGTGTATCGCGGGGCCGGCTCTGGTGCGGATGCCGCATATTGCTGGACTGGCGCCGGCGGCGTGTAGGAGGCGATACCTCGTCCACCTCCGGAAACGTTGGCGTTGCTGGCGAGAGGAGCAGACAGCGGGGCGGCCACCACGGGCGGACCGCCGGAGGAGTGATAGGCCGAGGATTGATAGCCCGGGGACTGATAGCCCGGGGACTGATAGGCCTGCGGCCGGCCATAGGACGGCAATTCCTGGCGCTGGACCGGTTGAACCGGCTGGCTCGGGACGGGCACGGAGCCGGTCGCCTCCTGAGCAAAGGGATTGGAAACGGAGGTCTGCTGAAAACGGGTCGTCATGTCGGCACTGCAGCCGGCAACGGCGACCGAGATCAAGGCCAGCACCGCAGCCTGCGGAATGCGGCGAGAACAGGTCAATTCGACAACGGAGAACATGGTTACGCACTCGTACGCAACGAAAATACCGATTTGAGTAAACACGGCCGCAGTAAATAACCGCTTAACCCCGGGACTGGGCTGCCGGAGAGGTAGCGGCCCCGGTGTACTACAGCTCTCGCGCGATGCCGGGCAGTGCCGGCACGAAGCGCACGTCGACGAGTTCCTTGCGTTCCAGGCCGGCTTCCGTCCTCACGACACGCACGAGCGTCTGCACGCCGTGCTGCGGTCCGACCGGCGCGATCAGGATACCGTCCTTCTCCAGCCGGCTGGTGAGGCCTTCGGAGATCTCGGTCACGGCCGCAGTGACGATGATCCGGTCGAACGGACCGAGATTGGGCGGAAGGTTGAGGCCGTCGCCCAGCATGACCTCGACGTTGTGGTAGCCGAGCCGCTCGAGCCGTTTGCGGGCCGTGTCGGCGAGTGTCCGGAAGCGTTCGACCGTCAACACCTGGGCCGCCAGCCGCGACAGGATCGCGGCCTGATAGCCGGAGCCCGCGCCGATCTCCAGCACGCGATGCTCCTTCTTGAGCCGCAACTGCTCGGTCATGTAGGCCACGACGAAGGGCTGGCTGATGGTCTGTCCACAGCAGATGCCGAGTGCGCTGTCGCGATAGGCGTCGGCGCGATCAAGATCCTCGACGAACACCTCGCGGGGCACCTCCTCCATGGCGCGCAGCACCGCCTGATCGCTGATGCCGCGTCGCCGCAGCGTCAGCTGAAACATCATCTTTTCCGGCGGGCTGCTTTGCGGAGGCATCTCGGGTTGTCGCCAGCGTGCAACTATGCAGGAGTTCAACGCCGGCTGGTTGAACAGGGTTGAAGCAAAGTACAGCAGTCGTCCGGACGGCATATTGCCCCCGAATCAGCGTTCCCGCCATGGAACCTAGCAGGCCGACCGATGGTTAGCCCGGCCGAACTGGAGGTGGCGTCCATGGCGGTCGGCGCTGCCGATGATTACGTCCGCATTGCGTCAGGGGGCGATATTTGCCAACTTGGCGTCGGGCATTTGAGGGGGCAAGGACACTTCCATGACTGCGACGCGGCCGCCGCGCGGTTCAGTGTTCCTCGTCGAGGACGAGGTCATGATCCGGATGATGGTCACCGACATGCTGGAGGAGCTGGGCTACACGGTCGCAGCGGAAGCCGGCGAGATCAATGAAGCGATAAGGCTGGCGGAGAGCACCTTTTTCGATCTCGCCATTCTTGACGTCAACGTCAACGGCAAGGTGATTTCGCCGGTTGCCGACCTGATCAAGGCCCGCAACAAGCCCTTCATCTTCGCCACCGGTTACGGCTTTTCTGGCCTGCCGGAGGAGTATCGCGACCGCCCCGCGCTGCAGAAGCCGTTTCAGCTCGAGACGCTCGGCAGGATGATCGACTCCGCGCTGCGCGGCCTGACGCCGGGCGCCTGAGGCTCGGTTATTTCAGTGTCTCGGTCAGCGCTTCGGAAAACGCTTCGTCGGTGCGATCGAGCCTGAGCGGCGTCACCGAGATCTCGCGCGCGGCGAGCGCGGCGAGATCGGTCCCCTCCGCGGGCGTGTCCAGCACGGCGGTGCGCTCGAAGCCGATCCAGAAATAGGGATTGCCGCGGCCGTCGCGTCGCTGGTCGACCCTGAGAAATCCGAGATTGCGCTTGCCCTGCCGCGTCACGCGGATGCCGGTCACCTCCTCCGGCGCGCAGGCCGGGAAGTTGACGTTGATCACCGTGTTCTTCGGAATGCCGGCATCGAGCACCTTGCGGATGATGTCGGGTCCGAATTTCAGCGCGGTTTCCCACAGCGGCTTTTCGCGCGTATCCGCGGAGAACTCCTGCGACAGTGCAAACGACGGCAGGCCCAGGATGGTGCCTTCCAGCGCGCCGGCGATGGTGCCGGAATAGACGACGTCCTCGGCGACGTTGCGTCCCTTGTTGACGCCGGACAGCACGACGTCGGGCATGGTCGGCAACAGGATGTGGCGCGCGCCCATGATGACGCAATCGGTCGGCGTGCCACGCACGGCAAAATGACGCGGCCCGATCTCGCGCAACCGCAAGGGATCGTTCAGCGACAGCGAATGCGAGACGCCGGACTGATCGAGCTCCGGGGCGACGATCCAGACGTCGTCGGACAGGGCGCGCGCGATCTCCTCGACGACCTTCAGGCCGGGCGCGTGGATGCCGTCGTCATTGGTGCAGAGAATGCGCATTTACGTTTCGACCGTTTCTGCTTTCGAAGCCCGTTGTCCCGTCTTAGCCATTGATCGCCCCCGAGGCAAACTTCGTAAATTCGCCAGAAATATCCTGACTTTAGGAGATGAGCTCGACCGCGTGATGACTCGACCCGTGCGGCCTGATGCGTCTTGCCGAGGCGCTGCCATTGCGACTATTTTCACATGATATTCTGCATGGCGACGGGGATCGTACATGACCCGCCTTTCAGCCGCGTCCGCGATTTTCATCTGTCTTGCTTTCCTGCTTTCCGGCTCGCACGCGACGGCCCAGTCGAGCCAGGGCGCGTCGTGCTTCCCCTGGCAGGAGCTTCAGGACGGCCGCTGTGTCGCGAAGGCCTCGCCGTCGGAGCCGCCCTCGTTGCCGTCGGCCGCGTCCGCGCCCTGTGACGACGGGATGCGGAATCTGTCCCGGCGCTGCGCCTGTCCGGCCGCGTCCCATCTCGACGCGACGAGCGGCAAGTGCGTCCCCGACACGGCTCCGGTCGCAGCTCCGGTCACGAAGTCGCTCGATGACAGGGCGCCCTCGCCGCC
>NZ_JAFAVV010000205.1 GCF_019242285.1 Bradyrhizobium sp. | reverse complement strand
CACCAGTCAACTCAAGGAGTTAGCGGCGCCGGCTCCTGTGCGAGGTGAAATGCGATGTTCTGTCGCATGAAGCGGTCAGGGCACGAGCGGGTGCATCTAGACAACCGTCCTGTGCCGCTCGATGCAGGTCCTGATCACCTCATCCATCGGTCTGTCCCACCACTCATGCGAGAAAATCTCGATCTCGCTGTAGCCGGCATAGCCGGTCGCCTCGACAGTCGCGCGATAGCGTTTGATGTCGATCACGCCGTCGCCCATCATGCCGCGGTCGTTGAGGATGTCCCTGGTCGGCACCAGCCAGTCGCAGACATGGAAGGCGAACAGCCGGCGATCGCGGCCGGCGCGCGCGATCTCTCCCATCACCTCGGGATCCCACCAGATGTGATAGACGTCGAGCGCAACGCCGAGCGCGCCGGTGCGGGCGGGGTCGAGCCGGTCGCAAATGTCGAGCGCATGCTTCGTGGTGTTCACGCAGGCGCGGTCGGCGGCATAGGCCGGATGCAGCGGCTCGATCGCCAGCGGCATCCTGGCCTGCGTGGCATATTCCAGCATCTCGGCGATGGCCTCCTCGACCTGCGCGCGCGCGGCGGCGATGTCCTTCGAGGCCGCACTGCCCGGCCGCGAGAATTGCGGCAGGCCGCCGGCGACCAGCACGACGCAGGGGGCTCCGAGCGCGCTTGCCTCGTCGACGCAGCGGCGGTTGTCGTCGCGCACCTCGCCGCGCCGCGCGGCATCGGAGGTGAACATGCCGCCACGACAATAGCCGGACAGTTCCAGCCCCGCGTCACGCACCGCGCGCACGGCGCGGTCGAGCCCGACGGTTGCGACCTGGTCGCGCCAGGGATCGATGGCGCGGATGCCGTGCCGCGCGCAGGCCTCGATGATCTGGACGAGGTCGCCCTGCTTGCGCACGGTCGCCGTGTTGAGCGACAGCCAGCGGTGATCGGAAGAAAAATCCCGCATCACGCCTCGATGCCGCGCAGGGCGAGCACAGCCCTCATGCGGTGCGTCGCCAGCTCAGGGTTGGCGAGCAGGCCGGCCTGGTCGGCGAGCTGGAACAATTCCGCGAGATGCAAAGTCGAGCGCGCGCTCTCCTGGCCGCCGATCATGGTGAAATGATCCTGGTGACCGTTGAGATAGGCCATGAACACCACGCCGGTCTTGTAGAAACGCGTCGGCGCCTTGAAGATGTGGCGCGACAGCGGCACCGTCGGCCCCAGCACGTCGTGGAATGCGGCCTCATCGCCGGCCGCCAGGCGCGACAATGCGTAGGACGCCGCCGGCGCGATCGCATCGAAGATGCCGAGCAGCGCGTGCGAATAGCCCTGCGCGTCACCGGCGATCAGCTCGGCGTAATTGAAATCATCGCCGGTATACATCTTCACGCCGGGGGCTAGTCTTCGGCGCATGTCGATCTCGCGCTGCTTGTCGAGCAGCGAGACCTTGACGCCATCGACCTTGGCGGCGTGGGCATTGATGACGGCGACCGCCGTGTCCATCGCCCGGTCGAGGTCGGCCGTGCCCCAATAACCCGCAAGCTGCGGATCGAACATGTCGCCGAGCCAGTGGATGATCACGGGCTTAAGGACCTGCGACAGCACGCGGCCGTAGACCCTGGCATAGTCGTCGGCGCCGCGGCCGAGTCTTGCCAAAGCCCGCGACGCCATCAGGATGATGCGGCCGCCGGCCTTCTCGACCGCCGCGATCTGCTCCTCATAGGCGCGGATGACGTCGTCGAGACTCTTCGCATCCTCCACCGCCAGATGATCGGTGCCGGCGCCGGAGAACACCAGTGCGTCGCGCGCCTTCGCGGCGCGAACCGAACGCGTGATCAGCTCCAGCGAGGTCTTCCAGTCCAGTCCCATGCCGCGCTGGGCCGTGTCCATCGCCTCCGCCACGCCGAGGCCGAGGTCCCAGATGTGCTCGCGGAAGGCGATGGTCCTGTCCCAATCGACCGCCGCCGTGAGCCATGGATCGGCATCGGCAAAGGGATCGGCGACGACGTGGACGGCGGAGAATGCCACGCGGTTCAGCGTGCCCTCGAGCTTCGCGGGAAAGGTCCGCGACGCCGCGAGGCGATAGGTCTCGAGCGAGCGATCCGCTTTCGGCAGCCGCAGCGACAGTGATGACATCGGAAGGACAGGCTTGTTCATAGCTCCCTCTCCTAGGCCTCGATCGGCGCGACGTCGACCCAGCGGCGTTCCTCCCAGCTCTGCAACGCGCATTCGGCGAGCTGCACGCCCTTGGCGCCTTCGAGCAGCGTGTATTTGTACGGCGCGCCCTCGCAGACGTGGCGGATGAACATCTCCCACTGCTCCTTGAAGCCGTTGTCGTAGGTCCCGTTCTCCGGCAGCTTCTGCCAGTCGGCGTAGAAATCATGCAGCCGCTTCTCGTCGGGATTCCACACCGGCCGCGGCGTCGCCTGCCGCGCCTGGATCATGCAATCGGTGAGACCCGCGACCGCCGAGCCGTGGGTGCCGTCGACCTGGAAGGTGACGAGGTCGTCGCGATAGACCCGTGTCACCCAGCTCATGTTGATGTGCGCGATGACGCCGCCCTTGAGGCGGAAGGTCGCGTAGGCGGAATCGTCGGCGGTCGCCCTGTATTTCTCGCCCTTCTCGTCCCAGCGCGCGGGGATATCGGTGGAGCCGATGCAGACGACGCTCTCGACCTCGCCGAACAGATTGTCCAGCACGTAGCGCCAGTGGCAGACCATGTCGAGGATGATGCCGCCGCCGTCCTCCTGCCGGTAGTTCCAGGACGGCCGCTGCGCCTCCTGCCAGTCGCCCTCGAACACCCAGTAGCCGAACTCGCCGCGCACCGAGAGCATCCGGCCGAAGAATCCGGAATCGCGCAGGAAGGCGAGCTTCTTCAAGCCCGGCAGGAACAGCTTGTCCTGCACCGTGCCGTGCCGCACGCCTCTTGAATTCGCGAGCTTCACGACCGCCAGCGCTTCCTCGAACGTCGTCGCGATCGGCTTCTCGCAATAGATGTGCTTGCCGGTGTTGATGGCCTTGGCGAGCAGCGACGGCCGCGCCTGGGTGGTTGCGGCATCGAAGAACACGGTGTCGTCCGCGTTGGCCAGCGCCTGGTCGAGCTCGGTGGTCCAGCGCGTCACGTTGAAGCGTTTCGCCAGCGCCTCGACCTTGCCGGCATCGCGGCCAACCAGGAGCGGATCTGGCATCACGCGGTTGCCGTTGGACAGTTTGACGCCGCCCTGCTCGCGGATGGCGATGATCGAGCGGATCAAATGCTGGTTCAGCCCCATGCGGCCGGTGATGCCGTTCATGATCAGGCCGAGGCGTTGGGTGGTCATGGCGGTTGCTCCTGCGGGATTCTTGTTGGTGGCCGCGCGAGCGGCGACAAAGAGGACCAGTCCGGATGGACCGAGGCGGCGAAACCGGGCGCGACCAGCGATCCCGTCAGGAGATCGCCGTCGTGGATGGCGAGGCGAATGCGATCGCCGTCACCGGCATAGAGATCGGGGTGCGCTTCCCTGAACGCACGCGCCTCGGCCGCCGGCGCGCCGGCAAAACCGTCGACATAGTGATGGCCGTTGCGCTCGGCATGGGTGATGCCGAGCAGCGCGCCGAGCGCGAGATCCTGCTGCACGGCAAGCCCGGCCTGGCAGGTCAGGTCTTCGCCGGTTACGAAGTATTGTACGCCGCTCGGAGAGCTCCATTTCGCTGCCCGGGTCGCGTTGATGATCGATTTGTAAATCCCCTTGCACGATTTCGAAGAGACGCCGCAATAGCCCAGCGCACGGGCTGCCGGAAAGGCATCATAGCAATCGTCGGATTCATCGATGATGAAGCCATTGCCCCAGAGATCGGCGAGCGGCGATTGCCGCGCAATATCGCGCGGCATCGGCTGCTCTATGTAAAGCAGCTTCCAGGCAATCGGCTGTAGCGCGCCGTCGGCGTCGAAACGCTCGATCAGCCTGCCAAGGGCCGCCAGGTCGGCATATTGCTCGTTGGCATCGAGCGTGACGCGGTAGTCGTGCGGCAACCTCGACAGCTCCTTGCCGATCCGGATCAGCCGTGCGGCGTCAGCATCCGGATCGCCGCCGAGCTTGAGCTTGAAATAACGCGCGCCCGCATTTTCCTTCGCATCGGCGACGCCGCCCTCGCCTTCGATGTTGTCATCGAGGCCCACCGTGTGCCGGATCGCCACGCGATCACGGCGCTTGCGCGTGGCAAGGAATGTTGCGATCTCGCCATCCGAGATATCACCCGACAGCCGTGCGTCGACTTCTGCGATGTTCTGCGCCATGCCGTCGAAGAAATTGACCTCGGCCGCTCGCAACAACGCATCGAGGACCGCCTTGTCGATTTCGGCGGGACCGAAACCGGCGGCGAGCGGCGGAATGTCCTCGTTGGCGCAAGCTTCGACCTGGGCGCCATGACAGGCCGCATGCAGGCCGAACGCGGTGTCAAAGCCCTTGTGCGAGAGATAGAGATCGCGCGCGATGTCGAGCGAGCGCCGCAACTCGGCCGATGACTCCTCCGCCGACAGATGCGGCCGCTTGTCAAACCATTTTGGCGCCAGCATCTCGGCGCTGGCGCCCGTCGATACGCCCTTGCCTTCAACCTCGATCTCGACGCGCACGAAGACCTGCACGGATGCGTTGATCGTCACCGCGCCGAAGCGGAACGGCCGGGCAAACGGGATTTGCCGCTCGAAAAAGGCGATATCGCGCAAGGCGAGGCGAAGCGGCATCTGGTCCTCTCCCTAATCCAGCGCGGACTGGGTGAAGAAATGCTTGCGAATGCGCTGCACCAGCTCGGTGAAGCGAGGATCAGCCATCACCTCGAGCGGGCGCGGCCGCGGCAGCGGCACCTCATAGATCGCCGCAATGGCCCCCGGCCGCTCGGTCATGACCAGCACGCGGTCGGCGAGGAACACCGCTTCCGGAATCGAATGCGTGATCAGCAGCACGGTCTTCCCGGTCTCGCGCTGGATCCGCATCAATTCGACGTTCATGCGCTCACGGGTCATGGCGTCGAGCGCGCCGAACGGCTCGTCCATCAGCATGATCTCGGGATCATGCACCAGCGCCCGGCAGATCGAGGCGCGCTGCTGCATGCCGCCGGAAAGCTGCCACGGCAGCTTTGTCTCAAAACCTTCGAGCCCGACCAGCTTCAGAAGCTCCTTCGCGCGCGGCAGAAATTTGTCGCGCGGCAGCCGCTTCATGTCGATCGGCAGCATGACGTTGGAGAGCACCGTGCGCCAGGGCAGCAGCAACGCATTCTGAAACACGATCCCGACATTGCCGTGCGGGCCCTTGACGATCTCGCCCTTCACCAGGATTTCGCCGGCCGACGGCGGCAGCAGGCCTGAGATCATCTTGAGCAGCGTGGACTTGCCGCATCCGGACGGACCGACCACGACGAAGAACTCGCCCTCGTCGATCTCGAAGTCCAGCGGGCGCAGCGACGGCACCTCGCCGTCGCGCCCGCGATAGGTCTTCGACACGCCGGAGAGCTTGATGCCCGGCGTGCCGCCATCGGCGCGGTCGCTCACCAGGCGAAGATGCGCCGCCCGATCCGCCTTGCTGGCCGCACTCATGCTCACTTCGGCAGGTAATCGCTGGTGTAGAACGATTTCGGGTTCTCATTGGCCTTGGCGTCGAG
>NZ_JAFAVV010000190.1 GCF_019242285.1 Bradyrhizobium sp. | reverse complement strand
AGGCCTAACCAGCGTGGCCGACAACCAGCTTCGAGTCTAATTTGCGCAGGGCGGTATCGCGTATCCGTCTGCGTCATCCTCGGTGAAATGCTTGATCGTGTCCCTGACGTAGCCGGCAGCTTCCTCGATGACGCGCGGCACGTTCGGCGCGCCGGCCATTGAGCTCCCCCGGTCTTGAAGACGCGGAGCTGCGGCCGTGCGGTCTTGCCCTGATGTTGTGCCAAGGCACATTGTCGGCGCAAACCGGAAGCGGCGCAAAGAGAACCCCGCCTCAAGGGCACGAGAGGCGGGGTTTCCTGAGTTTTTCGCAGAAGAGTGCAGGAGTCGCCGCAGGCGGCTCCGACCACCGTGTACATCACCGGGCTTACGCCGGCCTTACAAGCTCGGCGTCGGCGCGAAAAGTGTCTTGGTGTAACCTGAACGCATCAGACGATGCTTCATTGCATCCGGCTGTTCGCACGAGCCGGATGCACGTGCTCTCCCCGCGCTCGCCGGTCGTCTCCATCCCCTTGACATCGCCAGCGGACTCGTCCGCCGATCCAGCGCGTTCACCAGCCCGTTACTGGCCCCTTACCGCTCACGAAACGTCACGAAACCGTTTTCCGCCGGCAACGAAACCTTCCTGAAACCAGCGGCTTGTACAACGGGGGGGCCAGTGCCGCAAGGCGCGACGCCCAGAAGGACGAGTTCGATGGTGGAGTTTGTTTCAGCCCTGGTTGCCTTGTTCAGCGCCAGCATTTTCCTGGCCCATGCGATCGAGGCCTATCGCGCCCAATGATGCGGCGCATCCGACCCCCGACTTGGGGCGACGCCCGCCATTATGCGCAGTGTCATCAGCGGGCGGATGATGACGCCCGTTCCGGATTTAGCCTTACGCGCCCTCGTCAAGCCGAACCCCGCGAGTTTAGTTGCACGCGATCCCGGACGCTCGGTCGCGTCTGGCAACTGCCTGACGGGTGCCGCTGGATCTATGCGCATTCGAACACCCTGACCGTTTAGTTCCGCGCCCGGCGAAGTGGAACTTTGCCCGGTGCCCCCCGTTCTTCATGTTTGCAGCGCAACTTGGCCGATGAGCCCGCAGCATGAAGCACCGTGGCATCTCCTTCTACGTCACCGAGTTGAGCTTCGCCGGCGGCTGGAGGTGGACGGTCGACAATGGCAGGACCGTCTCGGTCGGGGTCTGCGCCTCGAGAGCCGAAGCGATCCGTCAGGCCCGCAATTTCATCGATGCCATCATGGATTGGGCGCGATGATGCTCGCGCAACCGCCGCGACGGCTTCCGGCTCGGAGACTTGGAAAGGGAAAAGGCCGACGGGCGTTACGCCGTCGACCCCTTCTTGCGACTGCCGGCCCGGCGTCCGGTTCCGCCGCGTTCCTATCGTCAAGGTTGTGTCAAACCGCTTAACCGCGAGTTAACAAAGCAACCCGGCAATCTCGAATATCATTCGCTGCCCACAGATGGTCGTGAGTTGGATCACGGAGGGTCGCTGCTTCGGAACGAAATCTCGCCGATGATTGGCATCGGGGGTCAACTCCGATAATTCGCCGCCCACGCTGGCCTGTTCATATTGACGGCTACTTCCCAAGGCCCGTCGTGGTGTCACTGCCGAAGTCGGTCCGCTTCGTCTGCCTCACCGGTCCGGGGATACCGGCGCACGTCGTAAAGCCGTCGGTCTCCCGCGCCGCCGGCGTGCAGGGCGCGGCCGGCACGGTCTTGGTCGAGATGCCGTCCGACGCCACCTTGTCGAGGCCCGTATCGGTTCCAGGCAGCAACGGGCTGCCGACCTCTGGCGATGCTCCGCGCGGCGGCGCGGCGGGCACCGGCGCGGCTTGCGTCTGCGACGAAGCGGCGGACTGGTCGGGCGACTGTGCGAATGCGGCCGAAGTCAGGAGCATGAACGCGGCTGTCCTCGCGAATAACGATGTGACACGCATGAGAGGCCTCTCGGACTGATCAAGCGTCAAGCGGAATGACGCGATAAAGTTTCATGCGTCGTCTCTCTGGAGAGGATGACGACACATTTGCGCTCCGAGAATGTGCTTGTCGGATGTTGGGGGGCCTCAATCGTGCCGGATCCGAGAGAGTTTCGACTGAGGTACTTCCTTCTGCTGGCGTTCGCCACGGTTTTGCTGGCAGCCCTGCTGCGCCACGTGCTTCATGTCTACGGCGGACTGTCACGCGAGGACATCCGGGTCGACGCCCTGCTCGCGGCGCTGGCAATCGGCGTGGTGGCCGTGCTGTTTCGACGGGCTTACCGCCGTTAGCCGAGGCCCTGTTCCGTCGACTGTTCGTATTCCACCTCGATCGAAACCCGGGGGACGTTGCGGCCTCCGATCAGCATCAAGAGCGTTCGTGGTTCCGGCTTTGGGGGATGCAGCCGCAGAACCTTGAAATCAGAGTTCTCGGACAGCCAGATGTCGCGTTGCGCTTCGGCGTCCAGCCTGTCGCGGCCGAGGATAATGTGCTGTTGTGCCATATCGGGTTCCAATAAACAAAATCGCGAGTGCGCCAAGCAAGAGTCGTGCCTGTAGAGCTCTCACGCGATCTTACGTGTCCCGTGCATTAGCTTCTGTGTCCGGGTTCACTGAAGCCCAATTTCATGGGGTTACCCATTGCGCCCCTTCGGCTCACCGGCCTGTCCGCTTCGGCATTCGTAGGGCGGCCATCGATCCCCTACACCGCCCGGTGCCGGTGGCTTATCTTCAGGAGGTCGCGAATCGAAATTTCTTCGAATCGTGGCGGCAACACCGCCCGGGCTTTTCCAGACACGCCGCTGGAGCAGGCTTGGAGCCAGATTGCGGGTGTCGGATGACGGCGGACAGTAACAGCAGGATCGCCTGGCACCGAGCCCAGGTCAGGCGACACAGAGAGACGTTGAGCCGCATCGATGCGGCGACATTCACGATCGGCGAAAGCATCGATGCCCGCGCGCAGACCCAGCACCGAAAGCTCGTCGCCGAGCTCACCGCGAAGATCAGACAATCCGAGCAGGTCATCGCGCAGCATGAGCGGGAGACGCGTCGTCCGCTCGGGACCGATGTTCGCAGCCTGTCGAAGGTCGATTGGAGCGATTGGAACGTCCATGGCAACGGTCCGCGCTAACTGCAGACGCTACAGCGGGTGCCGGTTATATTGATTGCTGCCGTCAGCGCAGAAGGTCACCGACACGCCGCAATTGCTTCCCTGCGTCCCGCACTGGTCGTAGGCGACCCGCTTGGCCTCGTCGAGATCGTCGCGGACCGCCCATCCATAGGCATTCGCATCGCCGTGGTCGGGCCGATACAGCGCGAAACACTGCCGGCCGCTCATTTTCGCAATCATCCGGCAGCTGGAGGGCGACGGCTTGCAGCGGTCGAACGCGTTCTTCTCGGCGGCTTCCGGAGTGCCCCAGCTCCAGGAGAAATAGAAGCGCTGGTTCACATTGACGACGGCGCCAAACTTGCCGGACCGCGAGGGCGGCGCTTGCTGCGGCTCTGGCGCCGGCAACGGATTGGCAGGGGTCAGGGCGGCCACGCGCGCCGCAGCGGCGTTGCGCCGCTCCTTGGCGAGCGTCGCGTACAGGCCGGACGAATGTACCGCGAGATAGGCGTCCCACGCGGCCAACGTGTCGACCCGCTCGGTTGCTTCGAAGTCCCGTTGCGCGGAGTCTGCCGGAGGCAGCGCCAGCGGCGCCGCCGCCGCGGGCTTCACGGCGACATCCAGCTTCCCGCGCAGGTAGAACTCGCCGATGATGGAGAGCGACAGCTCCGGCAATTGCGAATGATTGGTCGAATCATAGACGTCGGAGCTGATCCGCCGGAAGATCGTACCGATCTCCTCGGGCGCTTCGATGTTCTTCAGAAACGCCTCGGTGTAGGGGCTGTGGCGGCCGGAGCCATCGCTCGCCGTCTGGCCGGATTGCGTCGCGAACGACACGATCATTCCTTGCGGCGAATCGATCTTGGCCAATCCGCGCTGCAGCGGCAGCGCGCGCGTCGCGCCCAGCGAGCGTTTCAACTGGTCCGCCAGCGGATTGTCGCGGCACGAATCCAGGATCAGGATTCTGAGATTCTTGGCCTGCTGCAGGTCGGAAACGATATCGTCGAGCCGCACCATGCGGTGCAGATCGGCCTCGTCGGTGAGTTGGGCATCGACGGGAGCGAGGTAGTTGACGTTGGAGAACTGCAGCGCGTGGCCGCTGTAGTAGAACAAGGCCACGTCCGCGTTCCGCGCGGCGCGCGCGAAGCGAATGGTCGCGTCGTCCATTCCAGCCTTGCCGAGATCGACGGCCAGGATCGTGTCGAAACCGTCGCGCTTCAGTGCGGCCGCAACATCGGTGGCGTCATTTGCCGGATTGGGCAGCCGCGGCGCATATTGATAGGCGCCGTTGCCGATCACGAGCGCAACCCTGGACTCGGCGGCTGCGCGCTCCGCCGTCAGGCAGGAAAGAGCGAGCAGGCTCATCCAGGTCAAACGAAGCCAGAGGGAATGGCGGCGATAGGGAAGACCCGTCTGCATGATCATTGGTCGCCTGGAGCGGACTCTCGTTCGGCAAAAAACCACTATCGGAAACCGCGTCCGGTAAATCAATTGCCGCAATTGCGGTGTGACAAGGGACACAGAAGCTGAGCATCAACGTCCCAGGGGTGCCGGAGACTTGGGCATAATATTTGGGCCATAATTTAGCCGAGTATGAGCATTGGTAAGCATGATGAGCCGCCTTTCAGGAAGGCTTGGATTGCTTCCGACAAGGTTCGTGGAGAGATCGGCGCGGCGGCTGGCCGAACTCTCATTTCAGCGGTGGCCGGGTCTTCCCAGCGACCGCGTTATCTGTCGGGACCGGGCGCGTTGCAACGAACTCGCCGGCGGCTCCCGAGTCCCATTTCTAACGGTGGCATGACCCCGCCGCCGGACCAGCGCGACTATCCGAGCCTGCCTCAGGCTCCCTCAACTTTGGGCCGCGTGGAATGAAACAAAGGGATTTGAGAGCGCTGATCATCCGAGAATGGGACCGGTGGCTTCAGACGCAGCCGATCGACCCCAAGCGGGCAACCGGACGCGATTCGCTTAAGTTCTTCGTCGAACTGCAGGATCAGCGATCCGCCCTGCTCGACTTCCAGTCCAGGGGCCGGGACAAATGGCAGATCGTGCATGCTTGGCTGCTCAAGGAGCGTCGGGTTCTGGACTAGCCGTCCCTCCGTCCGGCCCACCCCTGTTGATAAGCTTTGCCACCCCACGCGGCCAGGGATGACAGCCCTCGCCGACATGCTATCGAGGGTTCCGGAACTCTCACTCACGACCACGGATGACATGATGCGGATTACCCTCGTCGGCTCCCGCCATTTCGGCGTGACGACCCTCAACATGCTGAGGGAGCACGGAATTGACGTGGTCAGAGTCGTGGTGGCCGACGCCGAGGACCGCCTCGCGGCGGCGGCGCGCGCCGCCCATATCGAGGTGGTGGTCCAGGCCAATCCCAAGCTCGTGGTCGAAACCGAGATCGCACCCGGCACCGACCTGATCGTCACCGCGCACAGCCATGCCCGAATCGGCAGGAAGGCGCTGGCTGCGGCAAGGCTCGGGGGCATCGGCTATCACCCGTCGCTGCTGCCGCGTCATCGCGGGATTGCCGCGGTCGAATGGACCATCAAGGAAGGTGACCCGATCGCCGGTGGCACGATCTACCACCTGGCCGACCGGATGGATGCCGGCGCGATCGCAGTCCAGGACTGGTGCTTCGTGAAGAAGGGCGAGACAGCCCGCGAACTCTGGGAGCGCGCGCTTGCGCCGCTCGGCCTGCGGCTGCTGGCTGAAGCCATCGACCACGCCAAGGTCCACGGGACGCTGCCTGCCAAGCCGCAGGACGAAGAGTTTGCGACCAAGGCGCCCAGCCTCGTGCCTCACTGACCGCCGTCCCGATTCGACTTTCCTGGCGAACCACAGCCGCCCGCAGGGCTTCCAGGATCACGGCTATGTGTCTGTGATAATTGGAACAATTTTCGTCGCTGCACCGCGGCAAAATTTCGTCACATTTGCCTCGAATAAGCCGTTCCGTTCCCCTGACAGCGGAGATTTGGTTCATGCGGCTCTATCGCGTAGGCGTGCTTTTTTCTGTCCTTGGTCTTTCCACCGCCACAGCGGCGCCAGCGTTGGCCCAGTCACCCTATGACGGCACCTGGAATGTCACCATTGTGACCAAGAGCGGCAGTTGCGAGCCCACCGCAAGCTCGACGCTGCTGGTGACCGACGGTAAGATTTCGGCTGCCGGCGCCAATGTCTCCGGCAGCATCGGGCGCGAGGGTCTGGTTCGGGTCTCGATCAACGGCGCCTATGCCAACGGACAGGTCAGTGGCAATGCTGGATCAGGAAAATGGAACGGGGCCTCGGCGGGTATTCCGTGCAGTGGTCGATGGGAAGCCGTTCGCCAGTAGGATCGACGGCATCCGGGCGCTGCTGGCGATCGCCGTCATCGCGGCGGCCACCCTGTCCGGCTCGGCGAGCCACGCCCAATCAGGGCCCTTCGCCGGCATGGCCGGTACCTGGCGCGGCGGCGGCGTCGTGACGCTCGACGACGGCTCGACCGAGCGCATTCGCTGTCGTGCCACCTATGCCGTGGCGGGTCCACGCATGGACATGTCGCTGACCTGCGCCAGCGACGCCTACCGCTTCAACCTCGAAGGCAATGTCGTTTCCGAGGGCGGCGCCATCTCCGGCAACTGGAGTGAGAGCAGCCGTAATATCGTGGGCAGCCTGCAAGGCCGCGGCGGCAACGGCAGCTTCCAGGTGCTTGCGAGCGCGGCCGGCTTCAACGCCAACCTGTCGCTGGCCACCCGTGGCAACCGCCAATCGATCTCGATCCGCGCGGACAGCCAGTTCCGCGGCGCCTCGATCTCGCTGGTGCGCTGAGCCCTGACGGGCCGCGACAGTTTGATACCTTAGCCGCCGGGTGTTAGCGCTTCGGCTCAACTACCCCTCGCCCGCGAAAGCGGAACCAACTTCGACAAGCTGCCGGCGGATGCTGGCTATTGCCAGCCGGCAGACTGGTCGGTATGGCGTTTCTGGGGATTTGGTATGGATGGCCCGGATTTCGAAAAATCAATTTCTCGTACCGAGTGCAGCAGAGATCCGACAGATTGTCGTGACCTCCTCCGGCAACGCAATCCGTGCCGAATGAAGAATAACGTCGCCGTCACCGGCCAACCGACGAGATCAGCTTGACCCAGTTAGTGCTTACGGAAGGACAAACATCGGCGCGGCTGACGATCGGGCGGATGCTCATCGCCCTGCTATGTATCTCGCTGTGGACGGTGATGTATCTGCGCGTCGCTGACAAAGTCATCGGGATCGATAAGGACTACATGTACCTGTACCTCTGCGGGATCGAAATGATCGATCCGTCGCAGCAAGATCAGCAAACGCAACTGACTGAGCAACTCGTTGCCGCTGGCGCCAACGACCACCTGCTTTACCGGGCGAGGATGCGTGAATCCTATTGCAACAATTATCCCTTCACGTCGCTTTCGATGTATCTGAGTGGTTCGATCCAAATCCGCCTCGGCATCACCGACCCAGCGAAGGATTTCCCGGAATTCGTAGCGAACGCCATGTGGTGGGGGCTCATGCTCTCGGGCGGCGTGCTCGGACTGCTCTGTCTGCTGATTGTTTTCTCCGTTGCAGGCGACACGTTGTTGCTCGCCATGGCAGGCGCCCTTGCCGTCGCGGCGCTTCTGTACCTGGCGCTTCCTCCGCCGAGTCTGTCGTGGTTTTTGCTCCAGTCGACGCCTGCCCGCATCGTCAATCTGCCGAACACGCTAGGTATAAGCGCGTATAGCTGGCTCAATCCGACGGCCGTGTTTTCGCCCTTCTCAGCGTTTCCGCGCTGCCTGTGCGCGATGCTCGCCTTCGCCGCGTTCGCATTGCGCTGGTCGGGACGAAACGCGCTCGCCTATTGGGCTCCTTTCCTGGTGAGTTTCGTTCACCAGAGCGAGGCTCCCATCCTGTTGGCCACCATGATCTGTTGTGACGCCGTCCCTCAACCGGCCGCGTGGCCGCGGATCAAGGTTCTTCTGCCGATAGGCCTGACCGTCGTGACCATCGCGCTTCGCGAGCACATGCATTCGATCCTGGGCTTCTCGGGGCCAAGCGGACTGCCGGCGGTCGTCCTGAGCCTCGTTGTCGTCGTCTCAGTGACGCTCGTCGTTGCGGTTCCTCGTCTGCGGTCTGTCTTGATATCCGTTTGGAAGGCCGGCGAGCAGTGGCGCCTGGGCCTCGTTCGGCGCTTCCCGCTGCCCACCTGCGACGCGCTGGTCATTCTGGCGATCTGGCTGGCCGTGTTCCTGGTCAGCTATATCGTCTCGCGGCACGACAACATGTACAGGATCATCTACTTCTGGTCCGAATTACCGTCTCGATATGTCGGACTGTTTCAGTTGCCGGTGTTCGTCGGCCTCGCCTATCCAGCCTTCACGGCGCTTGCCGGATCGAACCCCGTTCGTTCCGGAACGGCGATCATCTCTTGCCTGGCGCTCGCATTCGCCATCGGCGCATCGGGTTGGACGTTCAACGGACCGGCCGTTGCGACCAAATGGGCCAATACCGTCGAACAATGGATTGCGAAGAACTACGCGGGCGATCAGGGAGGGTACTCCAGGATCGAGACGCCCTGGTACTACCTGATGGTTCGGCACGCCTATCTCGGCGGCAAAACCATCTCCGACTATTTTGGCAAAGGTTCCTGACGTGCCTGTTTCCGCACGCGACATGTCGATCGATGCAGCCTCGGCGATGATCTCTCAATCCTCGTCGGGTGTCTCGGTGATCGTGCCGGTCTTCAACGAGGAACGCTCCCTCCCGCTGCTGTTGCAGAAGCTGCTGGAGGTCTTGAGCCGGCTGCCGAACCGATTCGAGATCGTTCTCGTCAACGACGGCAGCATGGACCGTTCCCTCGGTGTCTTGCGCGAACTTGCGCTCGACAAGCCCGAGATCAAGGTCGTGGACTTCCGAAGGAACTACGGCCAGACCGCGGCCTTGATGGCCGGCATTGATCATGCCTCGAACGAGATCATCATCATGATCGATGCGGATCTGCAAAACGATCCGGAAGACATTCCGCTGCTGCTGGCGAAGCTCCAGGAGGGCTACGACGTCGTCTCGGGATGGCGGAGAGAGCGCAAGGATTCCGAACTCAGACGAAACTGGATCAGCCGGGTCGCCAACCGTTTCATCTCCTACGTTTCGGGCGTCAAGCTTCACGACTACGGCTGCACCCTCAAGGCCTATCGCCGGAGCGTCGTCAGCGACATCCGTCTCTACGGCGAAATGCACCGGTTCATTCCGATCTACGCGGAATGGCAGGGAGCGCGCATCACGGAACTCCCGGTGACGCATCATGCCCGTCAATTCGGCGCGTCGAATTACGGGCTCGAGCGGATCTTCAAGGTCATCCTGGACCTTCTGGTGGTCATCTTCCTGCGCAAATATTTCGCGAAGCCGATCTATCTGTTCGGCGGCTTCGGAATGATCTCGATCCTCGCGTCGTTCGCGACGATCGGCGTGGCGATCCTGCTGCGGCTGTTTGCGCACCTGTCGCTGATCTTGACGCCGTTGCCGCTGCTGGCCGCCCTGCTGTTCCTGGTGGGCATCATCAGCATCCTGCTCGGACTCGTCGCGGAGGTGCTGGTGCGAACCTATTACGAATCGCAGGACGCCCGCGCCTATCTCGTCCGCGAGCTGATCAACTTCGACGGCTCTCCGGCGCGCCGGCGCGAGAAGGACGTCGCCCGATGTGCGGGATAGCCGGGTTCTACGGACACGGAGATAGCGCGGACATCCGGGCGATGACCGACGCCCTCGCCCATCGCGGCCCGGACGGGCATGGCTACCATCTCGACGAGGCAAACCGCATCTTCCTCGGACACCGCCGCCTTGCCATCCTCGATCTGGAAGGCGGCGCCCAGCCGATGTGGAACGAGGACCGGACGATCGCCGTCATCTTCAACGGCGAAATCTACAATCACGCCGAGCTGCGGGAGCTGCTCGTGGGCCGGGGCCATCGCTTCTCGTCCCATCATTCCGACACGGAAGTGCTGGTCCACGGCTACGAGGAATGGAGACACGACCTGCCGTGTCGCCTGAACGGGATGTTCGCTTTCGCGATCTGGGACAGCCGGCGCGCCCAGATCTTCCTGGCGCGGGACCGGTTCGGCGAAAAGCCGCTGTTCTACACGCGATCCGGCGGCTTTTTCGCGTTTGCGAGCGAGCTGCGCTCGCTTGCCAGCCACCGCCATTTCGATGCGTCGATCGACAACCGCTCCCTGCAAAAGCT
>NZ_JAFAVV010000517.1 GCF_019242285.1 Bradyrhizobium sp. | reverse complement strand
CGCCGTCGAAGCCTATCTGTCCTCGCATTTCTCGGGCTTTCCGAACGGCGTGCCGCCGCCGGGCCTCTATCACCGCATTCTCAAGGAGATCGAGGTTCCGCTGCTGACCGCCGCACTGGCGGCCACGCGCGGCAACCAGATTCGCGCTGCCGATCTGCTCGGGCTCAATCGCAACACCTTGCGCAAGAAGATTCGCGATCTGGATATTCAGGTCTATCGCAGCGGGGGGTAGGCTCTGCTCTTCGGTCGTCACAAGCGTCGAGCTGAAAGCCCCGCCCATCAACCATTTGCCGGCGGTCGTTTGAGTTCGATGCGCAATCGCTGCCGACTTGGAATGATACTGCGCCGGTAGCATTTTACAGTCGTACTCTATTACCGGGTGCGCTCTCTGGTCGCAAAATGCGCCGCGGATTTGTCTCAATTCGGCAACATTGTGATATGAATGCATCAGGTGTTCCCGCGCTGATTTGCGGGGCCTCGATGACCTCTCAGCATCACTTGCCGGAATGACCAGCGCAGAGACCTCGGCCGCACCGTTTGACGCTTCCGCTTCCGAGCCGAAGGCATCAGCCCTGAAATGGTTGGCGCCGTTCGCCGTCGGCATTGCACTGCTATCCGCCTGTCTGACCTTCATGGTGTTGACCGGGCTGACGCCGATCGCGCCGACCCCCGAGGTCGTGCAGTCGTTCTACCTGATCAACGTCGGAACCATTCTACTCCTGGTCGGCATCATCCTGCGCGAAGTCTGGCAGATGGTGCTGGCGCGGCGGAGAGGCCGCGCCGCGGCGCGGCTGCATGTGCAGATCGTCAGCCTGTTTTCGGTGATCGCGGTGCTGCCGGCAGTGGTGGTCTCGATCGTCGCCAACGTGACGCTGGAGCGCGGCCTCGATCGGCTGTTCTCAGGACCGACACGTGAGGCGATTCAGAACTCGGTAACCATCGCGCGCGCCTACATGAACGAGCATGCTCAGCTCATTCGCGGAGACATCCTGGGCATGGCCGCCGATGTGTCGCGGGCCTGGGCGAGTCCGCTCTACAGCCAGGATCGACTGTCGTTCCACGAACTGCTGACATCGGAGGCGGTCTCGCGCAACCTTCCGGTCGCGGTGCTGATGGACAAGAATGGCGCCATCCTGGAGAGCGCGGACACCGGCATTCACCTGAACTACGCGCCGCCGCCGCCGGATCTGCTCGGTAAGGTCAATGAGACCGATCCCGAGATCTCGGTCTTTCCTGAAAACTACGTCGCGTCGGTGGTCCGCTTGCGCGGCGTCGACGACACTTTCCTCTACGTGGCGCGTCTGCTCGATCCGAACATCGTCGCCCAGCTCAAGCAGACTCAGACCAGCGCCGCCGAATATGCCCAACTCGAGGCGAGCCGTCTCGGCATCCAGGTCGCGTTCGCGTTGATGTTCGCGGTGATCGCTCTGACCATCCTGATGGCCTCGGTGCTGATCGGCCTGAATTTCGCCAACTGGCTGGTGGCGCCGATCCGCCGCCTGATGAGCGCTGCGGGCACGGTCTCGACCGGCAACCTGCACGTCCAGGTGCCGGTCCACAAATCCGAAGGCGATCTCGCACAGCTCGGCGAGACCTTCAACAGGATGACGAAGGATCTTCGCACCCAGCGCGACGAACTGGTCAACGCCTCTGATCTGATCGACAGCCGCCGGCGTTTCATTGAGGCGGTGCTGTCGTCGGCCAGCGCCGGCATCATCGGCGTCGATGCCTCCGGCAGCGTCGGCATCCTCAACCGCTCGGCGGAGAAGCTGATCGGCCACGCGGAATCGGAGACGCTGGATCATCCGCTCTCCGACGTATTGCCCGAGCTCGACGACATGATGAAGACCGTGCGAGAGGGCACGCAACGCCTGGTGCAGGGCCAGATCACCATCCTGCGCGACGGTCAGGAGCGCAATCTGTCGGTGCGCGTCAGCGCCGAGAAGAGCAGCCAACCGCGCGACAGCTACATCATCACCCTCGACGACATCACCGAGCTCGTCTCGGCGCAGCGGACCTCGGCCTGGGGCGACGTCGCGCGCCGCATCGCACACGAGATCAAGAATCCGCTGACGCCGATCCAGCTGTCGGCCGAGCGGATTCGCCGCAAATTCGGCCGAGTCATCACCGAGGACAAGGCGGTATTCGAACAATGCACCGAGACGATCGTGCGGCAGGTCGACGACATCAGACGCATGGTCGACGAGTTCTCGCGCTTCGCTCGGATGCCGAAGCCCGTGATCGAAGGCGAGGACGTCGCCGATACGGTGCGGCAGGCGGTGTTCCTGATGAAGGTCGCGCATCCCGATCTCGACATCGAGGTTGATCTGAAGGAGGATCCGCTGCGCGCGCAGTTCGACCGCCGGCTGATCTCGCAGGCGCTCACCAACATCATCAAGAACGCCACCGAGGCGATCGAAGCCGTGCCGACCGATGAGCTCGGCAAGGGGCGCATCGACGTCGTCGCCGGGCGCGAGGGCGAGGATGTCATCATCGACGTCATCGACAACGGCATCGGCCTGCCCAAGGTGGCGCGCGCGCGGTTGCTCGAACCCTATGTGACGACGCGCGAGAAGGGGACCGGGCTTGGCCTTGCGATCGTCGGCCGCGTGCTCGAGGATCATGGCGGCCGCATCGAGTTGAAGGACGCCTCGGATTTCCGCCCCGGCCAACGTGGCGCCTGGATGCGCCTGCGCTTTGCGGTCACCGGCCGCAGCCCCTCGAAGATCGAGGTCAAGAACGGGGCCGCCGCAGCTCAAGGCGCGACGAATGATCCGACAAATATGCCGGCGGACGAAACCGACAGCGCCGCCCACGCGACCAACACTGAGACAAAAACCAAAGCCGCAACAGGCAGTTGACAAGACAGGTGTGAATCCATGGCAAGCGACATTCTGATTGTCGATGACGAGGCCGATATTCGTGAGCTGGTTGCCGGCATCCTGGACGACGAGGGCTTCTCGACCCGCACCGCGCGCGACAGTGATTCAGCGCTGGCGGAGATCGTGAACCGGCGGCCCAATCTGGTGTTCCTCGACATCTGGCTGCAGGGCTCCAAGCTTGATGGTCTGCAGCTCCTGGAGCAGATCAAGAAGGATCATCCCGATCTGCCGGTCGTGATGATCTCCGGCCACGGCAACATCGAAACAGCGGTCGCTGCGATCAAGCGCGGCGCCTATGACTTCATCGAGAAGCCGTTCAAGTCGGACCGCTTGATTCTTGTGGCGACGCGAGCGCTTGAGACATCGCGGCTGAAGCGCGAGGTGCGGGAATTGAAGCAGCTCGCGCCGACCGCAAGCACGCTGACCGGCCGCTCGCCGGCGATGAACCAATTGCGCCAGACCATCGAGCGTGCCGCCAAGGCCAACAGCCGCATCCTGATCGTCGGGCCCTCGGGAGCGGGCAAGGAGCTGGTGGCGCGCACGCTGCATGCCGCCTCGACCCGCAATGAGGGGCCGTTCGTCGTCATCAACGCGGCGGCAATAACTCCGGAGCGGATGGAGGTCGAGCTGTTCGGCGTGGAGCAGTCGAACGGCGAGCAGCAGCGCAAGACCGGGGCGCTCGAGGAAGCCCATGGTGGCACGCTGTTCGTCGACGAGATCGCCGACATGCCGCGCGAGACGCAGAACAAGATCCTGCGCGTGCTGGTCGACCAGACCTTCCAGCGCCAGGGCGGCACCACGAAAGTCCATGTCGATGTCCGAATCATCTCCTCGACCGCGCGCAACCTGGAGGAGGAGATCGCGGCAGGCCATTTCCGCGAGGACCTCTACCACCGGCTATCGGTGGTGCCGATCCGGGTTCCACCCCTTTCCGAGCGGCGCGAGGACATTCCGGAGCTGATCGACTATTTCATGGACCAGATATCCAGCACGACCGGGCTGCCGAAACGCCAGATCGGCCAGGACGCGATGGCGGTGCTGCAATCGCATGTCTGGCCGGGCAACGTCCGCCAGCTCCGCAACAATGTCGAGCGCGTCATGATTCTGGCGGGCGGGGGACCTGAGGTGATCATTACCGCCGACATGCTGCCGCCGGACGTGGGCTCGATGGTGCCGGCGATGCCGACCAGCAACAATGGGGAGCACATCATGGGGCTGCCGCTGCGAGAGGCGCGGGAGGTATTCGAGCGCGATTATCTGATCGCGCAGATCAGCCGGTTTTCCGGGAACATCTCCCGCACCGCTGAATTCGTCGGGATGGAACGCTCGGCATTGCATCGCAAGCTCAAGGCCTTGGGAGTCGGCTGAATCGCGCCTTCCCACGACGGTCGAATCAATCAAATCTCATCAGGCCCAGGGCCGCTGGACGTGGGTATTCTTATATTTGCTTGGGATATTCCCGCGATTCCCCGTAATTTTACGGAAAAATCGCTTGGCTTGGTGTGACCAAGCGGCTTGCCTAATAACGACGCCTGCCCTCTAATTGCGCGGCTGCGTCCCTTCGAGGGGGAACTCATGGGGATGCCGGCAACCGGGGGAAGCTCCACAAGAGGGTCGCAACCGGTTCAATAAGAACAAGCAGTAAAACGGCGAGACAAGAAAAATGGCGGCAGACCGCGCACAGAACTTACAGGACACCTTCCTTAATCACGTTCGAAAAACCAAAACGCCCCTGACGATCTTTCTGGTCAATGGAGTAAAGCTGCAGGGAATTGTCACCTGGTTCGATAATTTCTGCCTGCTCCTGCGGCGCGACGGCCACTCGCAGCTCGTCTATAAGCATGCGATTTCGACCATCATGCCCGGCGCTCCGATCCAGTTGTTCGAGGGCGGCGAGGATGCTCCGGCTTGAGAGTCATTTGATTGGAACCCCGAGGCAGGGAAGGGGGCGCTGACCGACCGCGGTCGGCGGAGGGGCGAGCGAGCGGACGGGTGGTCGTCATCGGTCCGTACCTGCGGATGCGCCGTGGCAACGCCGAGGCGCAGACGGAGGAGCATGCGCTGCGGGATTTCGAGGCGCGGCTGGACGAGGCCACAGGGCTGGCGCGCGCCATCGATCTTTCCGTCGCCGAGGCGCTGATCGCGCCGATCAGCCAGATTCGCCCGGCTACCTATCTCGGCAAGGGCAAGGTCGAGGAGATCACCGGCCTCATCGCCGGCCATGACATCGAGCTCGTGGTGATGGATTGCGCGCTGTCGCCGATCCAGCAGCGCAATCTGGAGAAGGCCTGGAACACCAAGGTGCTCGATCGGACCGGGCTGATCCTGGAAATCTTCGGCCGCCGCGCCAAGACGAAGGAAGGCGCGCTGCAGGTCGAACTCGCGCATCTGAACTATCAGCGCAGCCGGCTGGTACGGTCGTGGACCCATCTGGAGCGCCAGCGCGGCGGCTTCGGCTTCATGGGCGGCCCCGGCGAAACCCAGATCGAGGCCGACCGCCGCCTGATCGGCGAGCGCATCACGCGGTTGCAGAACGAGTTGAAGAAGGTGCAGGCGACGCGCCGGCTGCATCGCGCCGGGCGCCAGCGGGTGCCCTACCGCGTGGTGGCGCTGGTCGGCTATACCAATGCCGGCAAGTCGACCCTGTTCAACCGCCTGACGCGTGGACAGGTGCAGGCCGCCGACATGCTGTTCGCAACCCTCGATCCGACCTTGCGCTCACTCGATCTGCCGCATGGCGGCAAGGCGATGCTCTCCGACACCGTCGGCTTCATCTCCAACCTGCCGACCCAGCTCGTGGCCGCGTTCCGCGCCACGCTGGAGGAAGTGTTGGAGGCCGACCTGATCCTGCACGTCCGTGACATATCGCATGAGGATGCCGAGGCGCAGGAGCGCGACGTCGACGCGGTGTTGCGCCAGCTCGGCATCGATCCGGATGTGGGCGGACGGATCCTCGAAGTCTGGAACAAGATCGATCGTTTCAGCCCGGAGGAGCGCGAGCACCTGCAAAACACCGCCGCGCGCCGCCCGGCGGAGCGTCCGTGCTTCCTGGTGTCCGCAGAGACCGGTGAGGGGATCGGCGCGTTGCTTGCGGCGATCGAAGTGCGGCTCGCGGCGGCCAGCACCACGCTCGATCTCTCGGTCGACGCCGCCGACGGCGCCGGCATCTCTTGGCTGCATCGCAATGCCGAAGTGCTCGACAAGAAGCTGCACGACGGTCGCTTCGACATGACGGTCCGGGTCGACGCCAGCAAGCGCGACATCGTGGTGTCGCGCTTCGATGCCGTGCCGCGAGTGGCCTGACCGCTTCGTCTGCGCGAGCAAGTCCCAGAGCGGGCTCGTGAATCTCGCCGCGGAACGGGGCGCGGAGATCCTCCACGAGGTTGCGAAGAGGAAAATTCAATTCGCCGGGTTCCCCATTTATATGATTTTAGACTTTGGGGATTATTGGTTGCTCGCGTAGGCGACGACGCAGTCCTTTTTTCCAGGACGGATTGGAGCGGGGCCATGACGGCGTTATTTCGTGGATTTTGGCACGACGAGACCGGCGCTACGGCGATCGAATACGCATTGATCGCGGCGGGCATCTCGCTTGCCATCATCGCCGCCGTGAACGGTCTCGGCACCACACTCAACACGTTGTTCAGCTCGATCAACAGTTCCCTGAAATAACGGAGCCGATCGCGAAAAGCGCCGACGCGACGCGGCAGGTCATCACTTGATGCGCCGCGATCGTCGACACGTGACTTCATCGATCACCCGGCGAGGAGCTCAGGCCCACCTGTCCACCGGCCAACAGGCGGACGAGCAAAACTCGCTTTCCTTGCGATCGAAGGTTGCAGGCCGCCGGAATATTGCGGTGGCCTCATTCTGCAAATGGCGCGGCGATTGACATCGCGCGCCTCGGGACGCAATCTTTCAATCACCGTCGCAATGGGAGTTACGAATGACTTCCAACTGCGGGCTCAGGGGGCAACGCCGCGAGGGAACGCGTCCAGCACGTTCCGCGGTGGCGTTCGTGCCGACGTTTGCGGCTCGTGCGCAGAATCGCCACGAACCGCGCGTGACGATTGACGAAGACGACATTGGCGAAGTCGACATCGGCCGGCGCTTGGGGCAGGCCGGCCTTGTTTTCGATCGTCCTCGCCTTTGCCGGCCCTGCAACCGCCGGCTTGCACCGCACCATAACGTTCCACATCGCCGGCATCAGAAGCGGCTGCGCTTTGCCTCGACCCGGAGAGGAATCGACGCAATGGCGTAGGAGAAAAACACAAATGATCTAAGGGAGGAATGACCATGGGTAGAATGACTTGGGTGGCAACCGTCAGCATCGCTTGCCTGCTCGGCACGGCGACCGTTGCGCGCGCGGCGGACCCCGGCGCGGAAGATCCCAACAACTGGCCGCAATATCATCGGACCAGCAATGCGTGGCGCTACAGTCCGCTCGACCAGATCAACAAGGACAATGTCGGCAAGCTGGCGGTGGCCTGGATCGCCCATGGCGGCGATATCACGATGGGGATTCAGGAAACACCCTTGGCCATCGACGGCGTGATCTATTCGATCACGTCCGGCGATCGGGTGGCGGCGCTGGACGGCAAGACCGGGCGCGAGCTCTGGAATTACGAGCCGCGGCTCGATCCGCTCACCAAGAAGGTGCTGTTCGCGCCCTATAGCCGGGGCGTCGCGGTGGGCCACGGCATGGTCTTCATCGGAACGGTTGACGGGCGTGGCATCGGTCTCGATCAAAAGACCGGCAAGCAGGTGTGGGAGACCCAGCTCACCGACTTCGCGAACTGCCATGGCTGCAATTTCACCTCGCCCCCGGTCGTTGCCGGCGACGTGCTGACCTTCGGCTCGACCGCCGGCGAACTGGCAACCCAAGGGAAAATCTTCGGGGTCGATGCCAAGACCGGCAAGAAGCTCTGGGAGTTCAACACCATCAAGGACGACCCGAAGAGCTGGCCGGGCGAGAGCGGCAAATACGGCGGCGGCGGCGCCTGGATGCCCGGCACCTACGACGCGGACACCGGCACGGTCTATTACGGTACCGGCAATCCGGGGAAGGATTTCATCGATTCGGAGCGCGCCGGCGACAACCTCTACACCGACTCCATCGTCGCACTCGATGCCAAGACCGGACAACTGAAATGGTACCGGCAGGAGATCAAGCAGGACGTCTGGGACTACGATTCGCCCTATGAGGTCATGTTGTTCAAGAAGGATGGCAAGGACCTGATCGTCCACATGAACAAGAGCGGCTATGTCTTCGTCCTCGACAAGAATGACGGCAAGATCGAGAACATCTGGCCGGTCAGCGACGTCAAGAACTTCGTCAAGGACATCGACAGGAAGACCGGCGAGTTGATCGGCCGCGTCGAGTTGCCGGTGAACCAGGAGACCTTGATCTGCCCCTCCACCTTCGGCGGACGTAGCTGGAATGCCGGCGCCTACAACCCGAAGAGCGGACTCTGGTACAACAACGTGCTGGATTTCTGCGGTTACCTCAAACCCGTTGCCCAGAAGGACGACCCGAAGGACTACGGAACCGGCCATACCGGCTCCAACGATTTCGGACGGTTGGTGCTGGCGCCGGATGGGCGAAAACCGGGCCGGCTCGACGCGCGCGATCCGTTCACGGGCGAGCGCAAATGGACGTATGAGATGGACGTCCCGGGCTTCGCCAGCTCGCTGACCACGGGCGGCGGCCTGGTTTTCAACGGCGATCCGCTGGGCATGCTGCGGGCCTTCGACGCGGACACCGGAAAGGTGCTGTGGAGCTTCAACACAGGCTCCGGAATGCGCTCTGGCATCATCAGCTACGCGGTCGATGGCGAGCAATACATCCTGGTGCCGAGCGGCTGGGGGTCCTACGCGGCGATCCTGCTTCCGCCGTTGTTTCCCCAGTTGGAAAAAGTCCCGGCAGCTTCGACCCTGATCGCCTTCAAGGTCGTGAAGTAGGCGAGGCGAGCAACGAGGGCGGCGGTATCCCCGCCGCCTTTCGCTGGTTCAATGTCGAGGTATCTGGAATGACACGTGGGCTTGTGACGGCGGCGATTGCGGCAATCCTCATTGGCGAGGCGGCCCATTCAGAGGAGAACGTTCCGAACCTCAGGGATCCCACGGTGATTGCGGCAGGCCATGACTTGTTTCTGGCCAAGCAGTGCGCCCATTGTCATGGCGTGGACGGCACGGGCGGCATCAATCTCGCCCGACGCTCGCTCGAGGCCAAAGGCGTTTTCCAATCGATCGCCGACGGCCGGGAGAAGAGCGGGCTGCGCATGCCGGCGTGGCGGGAGGTGCTCAGCGACGAGGAAATCTGGCAAGCGACGGCGTATGTCCTGTCGATCAGCCAGCACTCCAAGTAGCAGCCGTGCCGTGACGCCCAAGTCCGTGCTCCATTGCACGGTGCCATAGCACGCGATAGCGCTCGGGTCGAATTGCCGATCAACTCCGGCAAGACAATACCGGCGCGGCCGATGATGCTCCGCAATCGTCGGCGGGTCTGGCGAAAAAACACCGACTGACAAAAATTCAACGCAATTCACGTCCCGTTCTTCGTGATCAGGACGTCGGTGTCGCACCACAGCGATGCTGCTGCTTCGAAGAAACGGCCGCCCGGCGTCCGACGAGGACCGCTGGACGACCCGATTGACAGTCTTCGCAAAAATCGGACCGGCCACCGGCATTCGCGTCGTGGGCGCAGAAGTCCGATCCGAAATTCAGACAGCCAGGAGAGCCGAAACGAGCCAGTGCCGGGAGGAATAGCGCGATGTCTAAGCCGGAATTCGAACCGAGCCAAGCACTGAGGCGGTACCTGAAATGGCGCCAGGCCGTGTTCTCGATAGCAGTGCTGTTCGCCGGCGCCGCCAGTGCAGATCCCCGCGACAACCTGGCTATCGCGCAGGACCTTGCAGGCCGGGTGGGCCCGATCGTCGGTTCGGCGCTTGCCTGTCGGAACGTTGCCGGAGCACGCGTGCAGGTGATCATCGACAAGTTCCGGACGGCAATCGGGGAAGCGTCAACCGATGAAGCCGAGCAGGCCGACGTTGCGCGCGCGTTCGATCGCTACGTCGCCGAAGGCCGCAGCGCGGTAACGAATGGACGGACGGACTGCAAGACGGCCGACCGCCAGTTCTCCGATCTCGAGCAGTCGGTCGGCGCATCTCCATCGCCCGAGCAGCGGCTCGCCAACGCCATCACGCCTTCGGCCGCGAATGCCACGACGACGCCGGCGCAGCAGCTTCTGCCGACCAATGCGCGCGGCGTTACCGACCGCGAAATCCGCTTTGGGATCGTATTGCCATTTTCCGGGGCTCCCAAGGAAGCCGGCCGTCACATGAAGCTCGGAATCGATATCGCCTTCGCCCAGGCCAATGATGCCGGCGGCGTGAACGGCCGAATGCTCAAGCTGATCGCGGCCGACGACGGCTATGAGACGTCGCGAACGCTGGAGGCCATGAGCAAGCTCTGGGACAACGATCAGGTGTTCGGCTTCATCGGCAACCTGGGTACGCCGAACGCTGCGGTCGCGATTCCCTTCGCGCTCGAGCGGAAGGCGCTGTTCTTCGCGCCGTTCACCGGCGGCGGCATCGTCCGCCACGATCCGCCGGATCGCTACGTCTTCAACTACCGGCCGAGCTATACCGAAGAGACCGGAGCAGCCGTACGCTATCTGCTCAAGATCCGCAAATTCCGGCCGGAACAGATCGCCGTGTTCGCGCAGAACGACGCCTTTGGCGATTCCGGTTTTGCCGGGGTGACGAAGACGTTTCGCGCACTCGGCCTCAACGACGGCAACATCCTGCGCGTCGGCTACGCCCGCAACAGCATCGACGTTGACGATGCGGTCAATCGGCTCAGGCTGCAAAAGGTGCCGATCCGGGCGGTGGTCATGACCGCGACGCCCAGGGCGGCCGCAAGGTTCATCGAAAAGACCCGCGACCTGTTTCCCGGAATGATCTACACCGACGTGTCGGTCGTGGGCGTCAGCGACCTTGCCGAGGAATTGAATCTGCTCGGGCCGCGTTTTGCGACGGGCGTCATCGTGACGCAGACGGTGCCCCCGATATCCGGCTATTCGAGCCTCGTCCTCGGGTACAAGACCGCGCTGGAGAAATACTTCCCAGCCGAAAAACCCGAAGACATCTCGCTGGAGGGTTTCGTTGCCGCAACGATCCTGATCGACGCGATCAGGCGATGCGGTGCGGAGGTCGATACCGAAAAGCTCGTCGATATTCTGGAGAACACCAGCAATCTCGATCTCGGTCTCGGCACGTCACTCAACTTCAATCGTGGTGAGCATCAGGCATCGCACAAGGTATGGGGACTCGCGCTCCAGGAGACCGGAAAATACCAGCCGGTCGAGCTCGAGTGATCGGCGGTTGCCTTGACCACGATAGAGGGATCCCGGCTCAAGGCCGGGACTCCCCCGAGTTCTCCTCTTCCTTCGCCTCGTTCCACAGCTCGTCCATCTCGTCGAGCGACGCGCCGGGAAGGGCTCGTCCCTGGCTCGCGAGCGCGCGCTCGATATAGGCAAAGCGGCGCTCGAACTTGGCATTGGTGATCCGCAGCGCCATCTCCGGATCGGCGCCGACGTGGCGAGCGAGATTGACCAGCGCGAACAGCAGGTCGCCGGTCTCCTCGGCGATCGTCTGCGGATCGGAATGGTCGAGCGCGGCCTCGATCTCGTCGGCCTCCTCGCGAATCTTCTGCAGCACCGCGCGTGGATCGTTCCAGTCGAAGCCGACGCCGGCGGCCTTGCGTTGCAGCTCCATCGCCTGCGTCAGCGCCGGCTGGCCGGACTTGACGCCGGCGAGCACCGAAGACTGCAACTCGGTCTGCCGAGGCCGGCGCGCGGCACGCTCGGCCTTCTCTTCGGCCTTGATGCGCTCCCAGGCGCTCTTGACGCCGGCCGGCGCGAGCTTGCCGTTCTGGTCGGCAAAGACATGCGGATGCCGGCGGATCATCTTGCGGGTGATGGCCTCGACCACGTCGCCGAAGGCGAAGGCGTTCTCCTCCTCCGCAAGCTGCGCATGGTAGACGACCTGCAGGAGCAGGTCGCCGAGTTCCTCGCGGAGGTCATCGAAGTCGCCGCGCGCGATCGCGTCCGCCACCTCATAGGCTTCCTCGATGGTGTAGGGCGCAATCGTCGCAAAACTCTGCTCGAGATCCCAGGGGCAGCCGGTCACGGGGGTGCGCAGCCGTGCCATGATCTCGATCAGGCGGGAGATGTCGCGGGAAGGGGTCATGGACTTAACCGCAGGCGTTGGAGACTTCGGCAGATTATGCCGTAGCCGTCACGGCGATCCCAGTCAAAGTCCGCTTATGTCCACCGGTTGGCATGCGCCCGGCATGAGTGCTAATGCCACGCCATGGAAAAGGAAATCAAAGGTCAGACCGCACTGGTGCTGTTCTCGGGTGGGCAGGATTCCACCACCTGCCTCGCTTGGGCGCTGGATCGCTTCGCGCGCGTTGAGACCGTCGGCTTCGACTATGGCCAGCGTCATGCGATCGAGCTCGACTGCCGCGCGGACCTTCTCGCCGGCATCCGCGCGCTGCGCGCCGACTGGGCGGCGAGACTCGGCGACGGTCATACGCTGAAAGTCCCGACGCTGTCGGACATCTCCGACACCGCGTTGACCCGCGCCGTCGCGATCGCCATGGGCGCGGGCGGCCTGCCCAATACGTTCGTGCCGGGCCGCAACCTCGTGTTCCTGACCTTCGCCGCGGCACTGGCCTATCGGCGCGGCATCGCCCACATCGTCGGCGGCATGTGCGAGACAGACTATTCCGGCTATCCGGATTGCCGCGACGAGACCATTCGCGCGCTCAACGTCGCGCTCAATCTCGGCATGGCAAAATCGTTCGCGCTGCACACCCCGCTGATGTGGCTCGACAAGGCCGCGACATGGAAGCTCGCGGACGCGCTGGGTGGGGCGGGGCTGGTCGATCTGATCCGCGACCAATCCCACACCTGCTATCTCGGCGAACGCGGCGCGCGCCACGACTGGGGATTCGGCTGCGGCGAATGCCCGGCCTGCGAGCTGCGCGCGAAGGGATGGCGGGCGTACGCGGATGGCTTGGGAAGCTAGTTTTTCGGTTCACGATTTTCAGGGATTGCGGCGCCGTTGCCGTCGACCGTCACACCTGCCGGCTCGAGCCCGCCGGAGATGACGCGCAGTTCCTTGAGGCACCCACGAATGGTCAGCCGCGCCTGCAATTGCGTCGAGGTCTTCTCCGTCGAGGCCTGCTCGATGGCCTGGATTCGCGCGACGGCATCTTCGATCATCGATTAGGTTCCCATTGCCCTGGGGCATTGGTCGCCATTCAGCGTTAATGGAGTCTTAAGACCGCTGACGATGTCGCGAAATCCGCGCAACAGGGAACGCCGCGTCAAGAGCGAACGCGGCATTCTCGATTTGTTGGGAGCAAACGTCTATGCGGCTTTTTCGGTTTCCTGCCCGACGGCCTGCTGTTCGATCGGCGACGGTTCTGCCGCAGAAGGCCCCGCCGCCCCGGTCGGCGCGATCGGCTCGGCAGCCAGGCCCGCGGCATTTTCAGCCTCCGCGACAGGCGCGGTCTCGCCCCAGACCTCGGCGGAACGGAGAGCCATCTGAACCTGCGAGATGGCATCCGCGGACGAGACCTCCGGGACGGGCTGGGCCTGAGCAGATGCCGCGACCTCCTCGGCAAACATTGCTTCGTGAACGAGCGTCGTTTCCTGCGGGATCGGCGCGGCGGTTTCCGCTGCGGCCGGCGCGGCGGTTGCTTCAACGACGACGGCCTGTTCAGCCGCGACGGTCATTTCAACAGCCTCCGTCGCGATCGTCTCGGCCGGAACCGGCTCGGGCGAGACAACGACCGCGTCCGATGCGGTCGGCTGTGTCTCGGCCGGTAGGATCGCCTGGCTCGCCGGCTGAACACCGAGGTCCATCGAAATGTCGCTGATCAATTTGTCGATCGCGAGCAGGGCGCGATATTCCGGCACGCTGGTCAGGTGCTGCCGAAATTTGGTCTTTGCCGTCTCCAAGGCCTCGATGACTTCCCCGGCCATGGAGGGTGCGTCCGAACGCGCGATCCCCTCGAGGGTGTTGGCGACCCGCTCCGTCGAGCTCTCGACCAGCAGGAACGCATCGTATTGCGGAACGGTCTTCAGGTGCTGATGATAGTCGTCACGCACCGCAAGCAGCGAATTCACAATATTTCCGAAAGAGATGACCTCGGACATCACTGATCCCCTAACCCCAAAATCCCACTGTCGGGACGCCTTGACGGTATTCAAAAACAGTTGGGCATTCAATTTGAAATTGAATGCAATTTCTGGTTATCGGACGGGTAGGGGGGTTCCTACCCAAGAAAGCTCCTGATCTTTGATCTCCAGCCGACAGCAGCGCCCACCGATCTGCCTGACGTGGCACCCCGCGAACCCTCTCACGGTCAATGAAGTCGTGGAAAGGGCGCGCGGGGCGGGTTAGCCGTGTGTTGCTCGGTGCCGGGCTCAGGAGCCTGTCATATCCGCATAGGCCGGCTCACGTCTCGCGTCCTGCCTGTCGGGGACCGCCGCACCCTGATAGACCGGCGTGGGAATGCCCATCTGGCGCGCCTTGATCTGAAGTGCCAGGAAACGCGAATAGATGCGCGACATGCCGAGGCCGCCGCTGTGGAACCACAATCCGGCCTGCCGGGTGGGCTTCCAGATGTTGCGGAGTTCGCCCTCCCAGGGACCGGGATCGTTGCGAAGGCCGGAGCCGAGCCCCCACAGCCGCCCGACCTTGCGCCGGATGCCCTCATGCAGGAACGGGGCGGGCGGACTGAGCTCATAACCCGTTGCGTAGAAGATCACGTCGGCGGGCTGCTCGCTTCCGTCGCTGAGCACGAGACCCTTCTCATTGATCGCGGCGACGCCGACGCCGCTCCTGAGCTTGATGCGGCCGTTGATGATCAGCTCGGAGGCCCCGACGTCGATATAGTAGCCGCCGGGGTCGCGCAGGATCTGAGGAAACACGCCGCCCTCGTCCTCGCCGAACGTCAGCCTGAAGCCGGCTCGCTCCAGCCCGCGATAGAACTCGGCATCGCGCTGCTTCACCTGCGCGACGATTCCCTGGTGCATCCGCACCAGGACGCGCATGGGGGTCGAGGCAAATAGCAGGTCGGCCAGCTCGGTCGTTATGCCGCGCGCCTTCGCCTTGTCGCCATAGAGCTGGGCAAACCCCTCGATCAGGGCCTCCAACCGCATTACGGGCTGCGCTGGATCATCGTCACGTCGGCGCCGGCCGCGCAGAGATCGGCGCAGACATCGTGGGCCGTCGTTCCCGAGCCCACCACGACGCATCGGCGTCCGGCATGATGGCGCCCGCCCCGGTACCAGCCCGCATGCTGCTGCACACCGGCGAACCGCTCCTTGCCGGCGACGTCGGGAATTTTCGCGGCCCCGAATATTCCAGTCGCGACGACGAGCTGCCGGGGGTTGAGCTCGATCATGCGGCCGCCGCGGCTGACCTGCAGCCGCCACATGTTCCGCGCATCGTCGAATTCCGCCGCCATGCATTCGGTCCCGGTCCAGACGTCCAGGTTCATCACGGACTGATAGGCGTCGAGCCAGTCGGCGAACTGATCCTTCGAGGGATGGAGCGGCCAGTCCTCCGGATAGGGAAAGCCCGG
>NZ_JAFAVV010000022.1 GCF_019242285.1 Bradyrhizobium sp. | reverse complement strand
AACGAGTGGCAAGCCGCTAATCGCACTGATTTGCTCTGGGGCAAGGCGTTGGGCGAAGGCCCTACGATCTCATGACGCAGCGAAACTACTACGACGGCGGAGTACGCTTCCCGCGACCTTCGCGTCTATTCCGCCTGCAGCGACTTCAGCTCACGGGCGATGTTCGCGCGTGCAGCTTGTTCCAGCCGGGCCGCAAAACCTTCGTCCGGATAGATCACGGGCCGAGCCATGAAGCGCTGCAGCACCGCGGCCCGCCCGCTGCGATAGGCGGCGTCGGGAACATGAGCATATTCCTGGCGGATCGCGGCGGCATAGGCGTCATAGGTCGGCGCGTCGGCGCCGAGAATGCCGAGGTCGATGGAGATCATGATCGCGCCGAGACGATCGCCCGCCGCAACATCGTGGGTTTTCGTCAGCCGGATCAGGCGGCCGACCTCGTGGCGCAGCTCCGGCGGCAGGTTTTCTTCCGCGAGCCGCGCGCTCAGTTCCTCGTTGTCCGCGTGGGTGGGGTCGTAGACGATGTCGTGCCACCAGATCGCCGCGGTCAGAATCTCGCGCTCGCGCGCATTCAGGCCGGCGACGCCGTCGAGCGCTGCCAGGCAGTCCTCGATGTGCTTCAAATTGTGATAGTGGCGGCCTTCGGCGGAGTAGGCCGCGATCATATTGTCCCTGGTCATGATCTCACCTCGGGCGTCATCATGGCAAGTTGTCGCGCAGGAAGATGTCGATGCGGATGCGCTCCTGGTCCGGGCTGATCGGCTCGCCCGCGCAATGCGCGAGCAGCACGCGCGCGGCCGAGCGCGCCTCGTGGCCCGGGTCCTGGTTGATGATGGCGTCGATGGTGCCGCGAACCAGGAAACGCCTGGTGTGCTGGGTGAGCTCATGGGCGATCCAGACCACTTCGCGGGCGCGGCCTGAAGCTTCCAGCGCCGCGGCGATGCCGCGGTTGCCGGCGCCGGCGCTGTAGATGCCGAGCAGGTCGGGATGCCGTTCGAGCAGCTCCGCGGTGAGAACCTGCGTGCGCTCGCTGTCGTCGCGCCCTTCGAGCGCCGGCAGCGCCGTGAGCTCGGGGTACTCGCTCGACAGGATCTGGTGAAAGCCGAACTGACGTTCGGCGTGATCACGCAGCGACAGCGAGCCGGCGATGACCGCGACGGGTCCTTTGCGCCCGACGAGAAAGCGCCCCATCAGGGTAGCGGCGGTGCGGCCGGCCGCCGGATTGTCGATGCCGACATAGTGCAGCCGGCGCGAGCTCGGCGCGTCCGACACCAGCGTCACCACGGCGACATTGCGCTCCATCAATTCGTCGATCGCTGCGCGCACGCGCGGATGATCGAGCGCGATGGTGGCGACCCCGGCATAGGCCGGCGAGAGCCGCTCCAGCGCCGCCGTCAGCGCGTCCGGATCGAACACGTCGACATGAAGAACGTCGATGAAGCCGCGCTGGCCGGCGAGCCAGTCGGCGGCGCGCTGCACCTGCTCGGTCAGGTTCATCATGAAGGTGTTGCTGCCGGTCGGCAGCACGAAGGCGAAGCGGAAGGTCTGGCCGCGCGCGAGCCGGGCGGCGGCGACATCGGCGCGGTAGCCGAGTTTGGCCACCGCCGCTTCGACCCGCGCTATTGTCTTCGCGCGGACGCCCTCGCGGCGGTTGACGACGCGATCCACGGTCGCCAGCGAGACGCCCGCCGCGCGCGCGACGTCTTCCAGGGTCGCGCGGCCTGGCGGATGCGTCTCGCCGCCCATCGTCACCGGGCGGCCCACAACATGCCGCGGGTCATGATGGTCCTGATCTCCGGCACGTCGAGCTCGTAGGCGCGATGGCCGAGCGACGAATAGAACACGCGGCCCTCGCCGTAGCGCTTCTTCCAGACCACGGGCATCACGACGCCTTCGATCCAGGGCGCGTGCTCGCCTGTGAAGGTCGTGGTCGCCAGCACCTCGTTGGCTGGATCGATGTGCATGTAGTACTGCTCGGACCGGTGCTCGAAGCTGTTCAGGCCCTTCATGATGGGGTCGTCCGGCTGCGTCAAGTCGACCTTGTAGTCGATGATGTTGCCGGGATGAGCGACCCACTGGCCGCCGCAGAGAAACTGGTAGTCCACGGAGTCGCGGAACGCGTCGCACATGCCGCCGTGATGGCCGGCGAGGCCTGTGCCGCCGCGCACTGCGGCGCAGAGATTGAGCGCCTCCGCCTTCTCGATCTTCGACATGGTGTAGATCGGGACGATCAGCGACAGCTCGTGGATTGCCGGATCGGCGAAGGCCGCCGTACTGGTCTCGATCCGAACGTCAAAACCTTCCTTGGTCAGCCAGCCCCGTATCATCGAGGCGCAGAGATCGGGATCGTGTCCCGGCCAGCCGCCCCATACGATCATCGCCTTGCGCATCTTCTTATTCCCTCAATCGATCTGTCCGGTTTCGCGTCCCGGCGGCAGCATCGCCGGCCGCTCGACGCGGCTTGCGATCTTGACCCGCCGGCCTTCGTCCGCGGAGGTCTGGAACGCCTCCATCACCTCCAGCACGTGGAAGGCGAGCGCGCCGCTCGCGCGGTGCGGCCGGCCGGTGACGATGGCGGTCGCCATGTCGGCGACGCCGATCGAACGGAATTCGCCTTCGACATGGCCGTGGGTGAGCGGCGCGGTCTCCCAGTCGCCGCCGGTTTTGGCGATCTGCACCTCGCCGCCGAAGCGGTTGGGGTCGGGCACCAGCATGCTGCCCTTGTCGCCATAGATCTCGATCGGCGCATGCTTGTGCTTCGGCACGTCGAAGCTCATCGCGATCGACACCACGGCGCGGCTCTCGAATTCCAGCGTGCCGGCGACATGGGTTGCGACCTCGACCGGGATCAGCGTGCCGTTCATCGGCTCGCTGGTGACGAGCCGCTCGGATTTCGGCCGCGCGGTCGAGCCCATCACGCTGGCGACCGGACCGAGCAGCTGCACCAGGTCGGTGATATAGTACGGTCCCATGTCGAGCATCGGCCCGCCGCCGCGCAGATAGTAGAAGCCGGGCGCCGGATGCCAGCGCTCGTGCCCCGGGCACATGAAGAACGCGCTGCCGGCGACGGGCGTGCCGATCGCGCCTTCGTCGATCAGCCTGCGCGCGGTCTGGTGGCCGCCGCCGAGGAAGGTGTCCGGCGCGCAGCCGACGCGCAGGTTCTTCTCCGTGGCGAGGTCCATCACCTTCCTCGCTTCCGCGAGATT
>NZ_JAFAVV010000060.1 GCF_019242285.1 Bradyrhizobium sp. | reverse complement strand
ACACGGGAGCATCCCGCGTGCGGGATTACCATGACGGAATGCGACATGCGGGCCTTGGCACCCAACCGTTCGAAACAGCAGCTTCGCAGCGCTGCGCTCACTGCGCGCGACGGCCTGAGCGAGGCGGAGCGCATGGCGGCCTCGCAGGCGATCGCAGCGCGCGGCCTGCCATTTGCGGTCGAGTCCGGCGCCGTGATCGCCGGCTATTCGGCGATCCGGAGCGAGGTCGATCCGGCGCCGTTGATGCAGAGGCTTGCGGCCGAAGGCGCGCGGCTCGCGCTGCCGGCGGTGACCGCGCGCGGGCAGTCGCTGGTGTTTCGCGCCTTCTCGCCGGGTGACAGGCTCATGCTCGGCGCACTCGGCATTCCCGAGCCGTCGCCCGCCTCCGCCGAGGTCGTTCCCGACATCCTCCTGGTGCCGGTCGCCGCCTTCGATCGCCTCGGCCACCGCATCGGCTACGGCGCCGGGCATTACGATTTCACCTTTGCGCATCTGCGAAAGCACAAGCCCGTCGCCGGCGTCGGGCTTGCTTTTGCAGTGCAAGAAATCAAGGCGATTCCCGCACTGTCCCACGACGTTGCGCTCGATTATGTGCTAACGGAGAGACGCGTTTTCGACTTCCGGAGTTCCTGAACTTGCGCATTCTCTTCGTCGGCGACGTCGTCGGCAGGGCGGGACGAGCCGCCGTCTCGGAGTATCTTCCCGGCTTTGTCCGCGACTGGTCGCTCGATCTCGTCGTGGTCAACGGCGAGAACGCCGCCGGCGGATTCGGCATCACCGAGGCGATCTACCAGGAGCTGCTCGATGCCGGCGCCGACGCCATCACGCTCGGTAATCATGCCTGGGACCAGCGCGAAGCCCTGGTCTTCATCGAGCGTGCGCCAAAACTGGTGCGGCCGGCGAATTTTCCACGCGGCACGCCCGGCCGTGGCTCCACGCTGGTCGAGACCAAGAACGGCAAGCGCGCGCTGATTCTCAACGCGATGGGGCGCGTGTTCATGACGCCGTTCGACGATCCGTTCGCCGCGATCGCGCGCGAGCTCGACGCCTGCCCGCTGCGCCAGGCGGTGGACGCGATCGTGGTCGATTTCCATTGCGAGGCCTCGAGCGAGAAGCAGGCGATCGGCTTCTTCTGCGACGGCCGCGCGAGCCTCGTCGTCGGCACCCACACCCATGTGCCGACCGCCGACCACCAGGTGCTGCACGGCGGCACCGCCTACATGACTGACGCCGGCATGACCGGCGACTACGACTCGATCATCGGCATGCAGAAGGAAGAGCCGTTGCGCCGCTTCACCACCGGGATTCCTTCCGGCCGGTTCGAGCCGGCGGGCGGCACCGCGACGCTCTCCGGCGTCGCGGTCGAAACCGACGACGCGACGGGCCTCGCGCAAAAGATCGCGCCGGTGCGGATCGGCGGCAGGCTGGCGCCGGCGCTACCGGAGTTCTGGATTGGCTAGAAGAACGCGTCAGAAGCCGAAGAATTTGGCGCGCAGCGCGTCCTCGTATCTGGCCTTCGCTTCCTTCACGGCGGCGCGCATCTCGTCCTCCTCGAAATGCGCCGCTTCCCATTTGTCGACTTCGGCGACGTCGTGAGTGACGGATGCGAGCGCTTCCTCTTTCCGGATCGCGGCGATCCAGGCCTCCACGGCAGCCTTGTAACCGGCCTGCAGTTCATCCAGCTCCGGATGTTCGCTCATCTCTCCCCCTCGCTGCGCAAAGAGCCTGACAGGAGGGATCATAGTAAGTTGAAATGAACGAACGACGACACCAGGACGCGCCCGTCGCGTGCTCAGGACTGCCGAACACCCATGCGGAAGGCGCCCCAGTGGCGGCCCTTGACGAAGATCGGCGAGGACAGGTCCCTCATCAGCACGAAATTGCCGCCGCCCATGTCGCGCCGGTAGGTCTGCAGCAGGAACGGCCGCGTGCTGGCGGCGAGCTTCTTCACCGCGCGGTCGTTGAACAGGCGGCGGTTGCGGCAGTTGGCGTTATTCCAGACCGGGTCCGGCCCCTGTGGCAGGCGGTAGTTGGGATTGTGGGTCGGCAGATAGCCGCCGCGCGCCCAGGCGACGCAGAACACGATGCGGGAGTCGGACTTCTGGATCGGGTCCTGGATCGGGGGCAGCAGGCGGTCGGTGAGCTCGACATAGTCGGTGAGATATTGCTTCGGGTTGGTGCCGGGAATTTCCCGATAGTTCTCGTCCATCAACTGGTCGAACCGGATATCGCCGCGGTCGACCGCGGCGTCGAAGACCGACGAGATGCGTTTGGCCGTCTCGACGACCGCGCGGATCAGGGGCGCGTCGGCTGTCTCGAGGCCGCTGTCGGCGATCAGCGCGATCAGCTCCTCGGAGACGTCGAGCAGGCTCGCGACCCGCTCGTCGGCGTGCTTCAGGTCGGTCGAGGACAGGTCGACGCCCTTGGCCAGCGCTGCGAGCTCCTCGATCACCTGGTCGCAATGGCCGAGGTTGGAGGTGGCGGCGCGCGCGACGCCGTCGATCTCCTGGCCGACACGGGTGAAGCCGTCCTGCACGCGGGCGATGATGCTCTGGATCCGGGCTGCGCCTTCGCCGGCGTTCTTGGCGCGCACCGACGTTTCTCCGCTCTCGCCGATCAGGCTGCCGACCTGGCCATCGAGGTCGCGCACGGTGTCGCCGATCTGGAGCGTCGCCTGCCGTGTCGCCTCGGCGAGATTCTTCACCTCGCTCGCGACCACGGCAAAGCCGCGCCCCGCCTCGCCGGCGCGCGCGGCCTCGATGGTCGCGTTCAGCGCGAGCAGGTTGGTCTGCTTGGCGATTGCCTCGATCGCGCCGGAGACCTTGGCGACCTGGGCCAGCGCCGAGCCGACGGCACCAAGCCGGCTTTCGATGCGCCCGACCGCCTCGATCAGCTCGGCGATGTGCTGCACCGCGGTGTCCACCGCCGCGCGCGACTGGGTGATCTCGCCGACCGCCGCGCTGGAGGCGGACTGCACCGCGCGCGAGGCGTCGGCAATGCCGTGATTGGCCGAGACCATGGTCCTGGCGGTCGCTTGCAGATGGCCGAACCGCTCGGACTGGGTGGAGACGCGGCTTGCAACCTCCTGGACGTTGCCGGCGACGTCGGCGAGCTGAACCCCGAGCCCACCGATCCGGTCGGCCAGCCGGTCGATCAGGCGGGTGGCGTCCATCGAGACGGCGGCAGGAGGCTCAAGCTTGACGGGCTGCGCGACGGACATCGCTTCTCTCCCGATAGGAAATTGGATGATCGATTCCAGGACTTTCGAACTTGCGATTCTTCCAGAGATCGCGTGCTAGAGCTTATAGGCCGTGCGGAACCCGCCCCAATGGCGGCCCCTGACGCGGACCGGCACGTCGATCTCGCGCATCATGACGGTGCTGCCGCCTCCCATGTCGCGCGCATAGCTCTGGATCAGAAAGGCGCGCCGGTTGGTGGCGGCGGCAAGCCCGGCCGGATCGTTGAAGATGCGGCGGTTGCGGCTGTTGGCGGTGTTCCAGGCGACGTCGCCGGGTCGTTGCGGATGCGAATAGATCTTATTGTGCACCGGCAGGTAGCCGTTGCGATCGACCATCGCGCAGAACGTCATGCGCGGGTCCTTGGCCAGGAACGCTTCCTGGAACGCGGGCAGGGCGCGATCGGCCCAGTCGAGGAATTTCGTGCGGTATTGCGCCGGATTGGTGCCCTGGATTTCGACGTAATGGGTGTCGAACAGCTCATCGATCGAGATCGCACGCGAGGCCACCGCTTCCTCGAAGGTCCGGTTCAGCGTCGTGCCGGCCTCGAGCGCTCGGGTGACCGCCTCGATGTTCTCCTCGCGGATAGCCCACAATTTGTCTTCGATCTTCTCGGCGAGCTCGCCGCTCTTCGTCTCGAACCGGGCCTGCGCGCCCGTCTTGGTTTGCTGGACGATGCGGATGCGGCAGGCGCCGATATCCTGCAAGGTGGTCTCGAACCGCTCGTTCGGTGCAAGGCGTGCCGCCTCCGCCCCGGTGATCAGCAGGCCCTCGGAGGAGATTTCGTGGACCGGCGCTTTGATCGCTCCGCGCGGCGTCTCGATCTCGATGGTGAGATGACAAGGCAGCCGATCGGGCTGGCGTCCTTCCTCGCCTTGCCCCTGGCGCAGCAGCACGGCGCTTCGTGCGTGCAGTTTCTGTGCGAAGCCGGTGACGGCCTTTCCGGCGCGGGCGACGTTCTCGCCGTAGGTGGCGGCCTGCCCGGCCGCTCCGTCGATCTCGGCGGCGCTGTCGCCCACGGAGACGATGAAATGCGAGGCGGAGGCGGTGTTGCTCGAGATCTCGCTACTGGTCCGGTTCTGCTCGGCGACGGCGCCATTGACGTTCGCGAACACCGGGCGGATCGCCTCGATCGCCACCGCGATCCGGTGCACGGCATCGGCCGAGCCGGCGGCGTCCGTCTGCAGCGCCTCGATCTTCTTGGTAATCTCTTCAGTGGCGTGCTGCGTCTGCACCGCAAGCGCCTTGACCTCGCTTGCGACCACGGCAAAGCCGCGCCCCGCCGTGCCGGCGCGCGCCGCCTCGATGGTGGAATTGAGTGCGAGCAGGGTGGTCTGGCGCGCGATCTGGGAGATCAGGTTGACGACATTGCCGATCGCGGCCGAGGAATCACGCAGCCGATCGACGTTGGCGCGGGCTTCCGCAGCGGCGCCAGAGGCCTCGTCCGCGAGCCGCCCGGCGTTGCGGACCTGTGCTTCGATGGCCTCGGCCGATCGGGTGAACTTGTCTGCGGAATCGGCAAAGCTCGCCGCGGTGTCCTGCGCGGCGCGGCTGCGGACCGACAAGGTGTCGGTGCGTTCGCGAATGATGGTCAGGGTCGCCGCGGTCGCTTCGGCACCGCTTGCGACCGAGCCCGCCGCGCGCTCGAGCTGCCGGATCATGCCGCCGAGCTCCAGTTCGAGCAGTTCGAGGATTTCCCTCGCGGAATTGACTTCGGCCTCAGGCGCGTCGGTCATCGGCGCGACTGGCTGCGCAGGGGCGGCCACAGTCGGCTCCGGCACGCGCTTTCTGAACAGACCGAACGCCATGGACTTCCGTGAAACAGGCGTGAGTTGAGAGGGGCATCCTTGCACGCAGGCGTGAAGTCATGGTTAACGTTTGTCTTATTTTCCAGCGGGAGCGGCAATGACCCTTGAACGGGGTTGCCAAGCCTTTGATCTTGCCCGTTCCGGCGCCTATAACGCCGCGCTTCGTGTTCCCGACGTGTGCCCAATCTGACGAGAGACCCATGGCCGGCCATTCCCAGTTCAAGAACATCATGCACCGCAAGGGCCGGCAGGATGCCCAGAAGTCGAAGCTTTTCGGCAAGCTGGCCCGCGAAATCACAGTGTCGGCCAAGCTCGGCACTCCGGACCCGGCAATGAATCCGCGGTTGCGCGCGGCCGTGGTCGCGGCGCGTCAGGAGAACATGCCGAAGGACAATATCGAGCGCGCCATCAAGAAGGCGATCGGCGGCGATTCGGAGAATTACGACGAGATCCGTTACGAAGGCTACGGTCCGGGCGGCGTCGCCGTCATCGTCGAGGCGTTGACCGACAACCGCAACCGCGCCGCCTCCGACATCCGTTCGTACTTCACCAAGGCGGGCGGCAACCTCGGCGAGACCGGCTCGGTCGCCTTCTTGTTCGATCGGACCGGCGTCATCGAATATGATTCGAGCGCAGCTTCCGATGACGCCATGCTCGACGCGGCGATCGAGGCCGGTGCCGACGACGTGATCTCCAGCGCAGCCGGCCACGAGATCTACGCTTCGCCGGAGAGCTATCGCGAGGTCGCGAAGGCGCTGGAGGGCAAATTCGGCGAGCCGCGCAAGGCGGCCCTGACCTGGAAGCCGCAGAACACGGTTGCCGTCGACGACGAGACCGGCGAGAAGCTGTTCAAGCTGATGGACCTTTTAAACGAACACGACGATGTGCAGAATGTCTTCGCCAATTTTGAGGTGTCGGACACGCTGCTGGCCAAGATGGGCGGGTAGGTTCGGCTTGGTCGCGTATCGCGTGAGGGGGAATGCCACTACCACCCGAGCATTTGCTCGACGAACTGGCGACAGCTTACGTACAGGCGGTAGCGGCGGTAGCAGGCGCAACGATTGCGGTCAGCCGGCGAGATTATGGCGTCGACGGGACGCTCAAGCAGATCGTCAGGGTGGCCGGCAGCTTCATCGAATCGGGATTTCCCGTCGATTTCCAGCTCAAAGGAACGACGACGGCCTCGCTGCGAGGCAGGCGCCTTCCTTACGACTTGAAAGTCAGAAATTATGACCTAATCGTCAGCCGCGCACCGTTTGGAACACCCTACTATTTATACCTGGTCTGCTTCGAGGGGGCTCCCGAAGAATGGTTTACGTTGGGACCGGGCGAGCTTATCTTGAGAGCTTCCGCCTATTGGTGGACAGGGGCCGGTCCGAGATCGCCGAATTCCTCGACCGTCCGGATTCACGTTCCCCTCGAAAATCGCCTGACCCCTGCTGCGATCGAGCAGATGCTTCAGGAATCGAAGGAAAGGTTTGAAGAATGATTGATGCGACGGCAAGCCTCAAGCTGGCAGAGCAGGTTGCCGTATTGGAGCTTGTCAGGTATCTGCTTGCCACCGGATGGTCCTCGCGCCCTTCCCGGGTCGCGGGTGTGGAGATTTTCTCGAAGCGTATCCCGAAGGCGGCTGATCCGATTCAGTTCGTTCTTCCCGTGGAAGCCGGCTCCGCGGAGGATGGGCGGAGAGTAGCGGACGCATTGCGGACGGTCGCGGAGCTCGAAGGATGCTCGGTGGATCAGATCGCCGAGAAGGTCCAGCACGCGGGGGATGCGGTCAAGACGACCGAGGACATCAAGAGCGCCGCCCAGCAATTGCGGGATTCCCTTGGTGTCGCGGACCAGAAGCTCTTCAACATCGTCGAGCTCCTCGAAAAAGAGATGCCCAAGGCCATCGATGATTTCCGGCTGGAAGTTCTCGCCCGCAGCGATGTGCCCGAAGTCTACGCGACGAGTGCGCCGCCGCGCATCTTTGCCACCGAGCCGGTCTACCGTCTCGCCCGGCAAGGCGATGCGAACTCGCGCTTTCTGTTGGCCCATGAGGTCGGGCATCTGGTGCTGCACTCGGTTTGCCATCCCTCGGCAGGGTCCAACGGATCGGCAGAGCGCGTTAAGGCGAGCGAGGCTCAGGCGTCGATATTCGCCCTGTTTTTCCTGATTCCGGACAGCATTGCCCGCCGTTTCAAGACGGCCGAGTCCCTCTCCGTCCAGTGCCAGATCCGGCGTGAACTGGCGGAGCTGAGGCTGGAATTTCTGAGCGCCGGCGGCGACCGGAAGGGCTTGGCCAGCGCCAACCGCCATGTCGAGGATATATTTCCCAGGACGTTGCAGGCCATCAAGCGACAGGCAAAGCACAGATAGGTCGGCAAGGTGGCCTATCATCGCCTCCCGCGTTATCAGAGGGGCATGGTCACGCCGCCGATTCGTCCCGTGCTTCGCATCCTCGGCATCGATCCCGGCCTGCGCCGCACCGGCTGGGGGGTGATCGAGGCCGAGGGTAACCAGTTGCGCTTCCTCGGTTGCGGCTCGGTCGAGCCGAATGACGACCTGCCCCTGGCGAGCCGGCTGCTGGCGATCCATGAGGGGCTGGCCGGCGTGCTCGGCGATTACAGGCCGGCCGAGGCCGCGGTGGAGCAGACCTTCGTCAACAAGGACGGCGTCGCCACGCTGAAGCTCGGCCAGGCCCGCGGCGTCGCCATGCTGGCGCCCGCAATGTTCGGCATCTCGGTCGCGGAATATGCGCCGAACCAGGTGAAGAAGACCGTGGTCGGCGCCGGGCATGCCGACAAGAACCAGGTTCTGGTGATGTTGAAGATGCTGCTGCCGAAGGCCGAGCCGCAGTCGCCGGACGCGGCCGACGCGCTCGCCATCGCCATCACCCACGCCCATCATCGCCAGGGGGCCGCGCTGCGGTTGAAAGTGGTGGGGATATGATCGGCAAGCTGAGGGGGTTGATCGATTCCTACGGTGAGGATTTCGTCATCCTGGACGTCGGCGGTGTCGGTTACCAGATACACTGCTCGGCGCGCACGCTGCAGACCCTGCCCCCGCCGGGCGAGGCGGTGGCGCTCTCGATCGAGACCTATGTCCGCGAGGATCAAATCAAACTGTTCGGCTTCAAGAGCGATATCGAGCGGGAGTGGTTTCGCCTGCTGCAGACCGTGCAGGGCGTCGGCGCCAAGGTCGCGCTCGCCGTGCTCGGGACGCTGCCGCCGGCCGACCTCGCCAATGCGATTGCGCTCCGCGACAGGGCCGCGGTGGCGCGGACGCCCGGGGTCGGTCCCAAGGTCGCCGAACGCATCGTCACGGAGCTGAAGGACAAGGCGCCGGCCTTCGCCAATGTCGATCCCGCGGTCGCGAGGCTTTCCGGCGCGATCGACGAGGCGCGGGCGCCGCGCCCGGTGGCGGATGCCATATCCGCGCTGGTCAATCTCGGCTATGGCCAGCCGCAGGCGGCGGCCGCGATCGCCTCGGCCTCGCGCTCTGCCGGCGAGCATGCCGAGACTGCGCAATTGATCCGGCTGGGTCTGAAGGAATTGGCGAAATAGATCACCGGCGACAGGACCGACTGACGAGACCATGCTGAGCAAGAAAGACAAGGAACTGATCGCCGCCGCAACCGACGCCATCAACCAGCGCTACCGCAACAAATGGCAGGAGGTCGGTGCCGCGATGCGCACCCGTGACGGCCGCATCATCACCGGCGTCAACATCGACGCCTATCTCGGCCGCAACGCGGTTTGCGCCGAGGCGATCGCGATCGGCCGCGCCATCACCGAGACCGGCGATCACGGCATCGAGACCATCGTCGCGGTGCGCCATCCGAAACCCGACGAGCCTGGCAAGATCGCAGTGGTCTCGCCCTGCGGCATCTGCCGCGAATTGATTCATGATTATGACGCCAAGGCGCGGGTCATCGTCCCCAATGGCGGCAAGGAGCCGAAGGTGACCGATATCGGCAAGCTGCTGCCGAACAAGTACAAGCGGGGCAACGGGTGAAGTCGCCGTCGCGCATCGTCACGTCAGAGCGCCGCGACGAGGACACCGGCGACACCGCGCTGCGGCCGCAACACTTGTCCGAGTTCGTCGGACAGGCGCAGGCGCGTGCCAATCTCGCGATCTTCATCGAGGCGGCGCGCAAGCGCGGCGAGGCGCTCGATCATGTGCTGTTCGTCGGTCCGCCGGGGCTCGGCAAGACCACGCTGGCGCAGATCGTCGCGCGCGAGCTCGGCGTCGGATTCCGCGCGACGTCCGGACCGGTGATCGCCAAGGCCGGCGACCTCGCCGCGCTGCTCACCAATCTCGAAGAACGCGACGTGCTGTTCATCGACGAGATCCATCGCCTCAGTCCGGCGGTCGAGGAAGTGCTCTATCCGGCGATGGAGGATTTCCAGCTCGACCTCATCATCGGCGAGGGGCCGGCGGCGCGCTCGGTCAAGATCGAGCTGTCGAAATTCACCCTGGTCGGCGCCACGACGCGCGCCGGGCTCCTGACCAATCCGCTGCGCGACCGCTTCGGCATCCCGGTGCGGCTCAATTTCTACACCGTCGAGGAATTGGAGAAGATCGTCGCCCGCGGCGCCCGTGTGCTGAAGATCGGCATGACCGAGGACGGCGCCAACGAGATCGCGCGCCGCGCCCGCGGCACGCCGCGCATCGCCGGCCGTCTGCTCCGGCGCGTGCGCGATTTCGCTTCGGCCGCCAACGCCGCCGCGATCGACCGTGCCATCGCCGACCATGCGCTCGGCGCGCTCGAGGTCGATGCCGCCGGTCTCGACGCCATGGACCGGCGCTATCTCACGACCATCGCGATGAACTATGGCGGCGGCCCGGTCGGCGTGGAGACGCTGGCCGCGGCGCTGTCGGAGCCGCGCGACGCGATCGAGGACATCATCGAGCCCTATCTGATCCAGTGCGGCTACCTGCAGCGCACCCCGCGCGGGCGATTATTGACCTCGCATGCCTTCCGTCATCTCGGGCTCGCCGAACCCTCGCGCGATCCGGCGCAGTTCGGCCTGTTCGGGAATGGGGAGGAGGATTGAGGAGCGATCTGATTTTAGGCCCTGTGTTTATTATCTGATCGTGCTAAAATAGCCGTATGACCTCAGCCGCTGAAAAAGCCGTCGAAGCCCTGGAGTTGCTGCCTGAAGAGATGCAGGAGCAGGCGGCCGAATATCTGCTGTCGCAGGCCAGGAAGTTTCGTGCTCTCAAGCAGGCGATCGATGAGGGGTTCGCGGACGTTGATGCAGGACGCGTAGTGCCTTGGGATTTGGAAGAATTCCTTGATCAGGCTCGCGCGCGGTCGAGAAAATAGGCCCGAATTTGAGGGTCGACGTCTCATTACGTGCCCGTTCTGACATCCTCGATATTCATTCATATCTTGCCGAACACAGCCCCGCGGCAGCCGATCGAATGCTGGAGCGCTTTTCGCAACGCTTTGGAGAGCTATCGGAGTTTCCCTTTCTTGGCCGGGACCGAAGCGAGTTAGGGCCTTCACTGCGAGGTATCTTGATAGAGAGCTACATTGCTTTCTATGTCGTGGAAGCTAATCGGATCGTGGTCGTTCGCGTCATCGACGGTCGTAGGGACATCAAACGAGAAATGTCGAAATAATCTGACCCCGATCTGCTGACAATCTGCACGGCCGCGACCGAATTTGGCTGCAATAGGATCGCATCACTGGCGGCGACGAGGATCACTTGCCATGATATCACGCCGCCGCTTCTTCCGATTTTCCGCCGGGATCGGCGCCATGGGAATCTCGACCGCCGCCTACGGCGTCAGCGAACCGGTCTTTCAGCTTCGCGTGACGCGCTACCAGGTCGCGCCGCCACGGTGGCCGGGCGATCTTCAGTTGAAGATCGCCGTCCTTGCCGACCTGCACGTTTGCGATCCCTGGATGTCGCTTCAGCATGTCGAAACGATCGTCGACCGCACCAATGCGCTGCATCCCGACGTCATCGCCCTGCTCGGCGACTATGTCATCGGCCATCATCATGTGACGCGGAAGATCCCGTCCAGCGAATGGGCCGCGGTGCTCGCCGGCCTGAAGGCGCCGCTCGGCGTGCATGCGATCCTCGGCAATCATGATTACTGGGACGACAGGACCGTTCAGCGGGAAGGGCGGGGAAAGCCCGACGCGCGGCGCGCGCTCGAGGCGGCCAGCATTCCCGTCTACGAGAACGAGGTGGTCCGGCTCGTCAAGTCGGGTCGGCCGTTCTGGCTGGCCGGCCTCGGCGACCAGTTGGCCTATGTGCCGGCGCGGCATTTCCGGCAGCTTCGCCGCATCGGCGTCGACGATCTCGGCGCGACGCTCGCGAAAGTCGCCGACGATGCGCCGGTCGTCCTGCTCGCGCATGAGCCCGACATCGCGCAGCGGGTACCGGCCCGCGTCGCGCTGCAGCTTTCCGGCCATACCCATGGTGGCCAGGTCAGGCTGCTCGGCTGGTCGCCGGTGGCGCCGTCGGGACGGCGGCTCGCCTATGGGCATGTGCGCCTCAATTGCGACGTGATCGTCTCCGGCGGGCTCGGCTGCAGCATCATGCCGTTCCGCCTCGGCGTGCCGCCCGAGATCGTGGAGGTGACGCTGGGCGGCGAGAGCGCGCTGTCATCGTAGCACGGCTTGCGTCGGCAGGTGTTTTGCGCAAAACGGTTGGCCTCGAAGGTGCAACCGATGACGCATTTGACGATCCCCGGGCTCGACGGCGAGATCCGCGATGGCCGCCATCACATGCAGGTCCGGGTCTATTACGAGGACACCGATTTTTCGGGCATCGTCTATCATGCCAACTACCTGCGTTTCATGGAGCGCGGACGCACCAATTATCTGCGGCTGCTCGGCGCCGAGCAGCACGCGCTGTTCGCGGACGTGCAGGCGGAAGCGCCCGGCTTCGTCTTCGTGGTGCGCTCGATGAAGCTCGATTTCCTCAAACCCGCGCGGATGGACGATCTGCTCGATGTTGCCACCTGGCCGGTCGCCGTGAAGGGCGCCTCGATCACCTTGGGACAGGAGGTGCGCCGCGGAAGCCACCTGCTGGTCAAGGCAGAGGTGCGGGTCGCCTTCATCAGCGAGGGCAGGGCACAGCCGATCCCGAAGTCGCTGCGCATGCTGATGCAGGCCGATCTGCCCTGACTATCGGCCGATAGGCGACGGTCCATCGACATACCGGACATGCGGCCATAAATTCGTAGCCCGTTCCTCGCCGGAGATCGCCAGATGTCGCGTCCACCGCTTCCGCCGTTCACCCGTGAAACCGCCGCACAGAAGGCCCGCATGGCCGAAGACGCCTGGAATTCGCGCGATCCGGAGCGTGTCGCGCTGGCCTATACAGAGGACAGCCGCTGGCGCAACCGCTCGGAATTCTTCGAGGGTCGTGGCGCGATCATCGCGTTCCTGCGGCGCAAATGGGCGAAAGAGCTGGACTACCGCCTGATCAAGGATCTCTGGGCGTTCGACGACACCCGTATCGCCGTGCGTTTCCAGTACGAATGGCATGACCTGGCCGGCCATTGGTATCGCTCCTACGGCAACGAGCAGTGGGAGTTCGATGAGCACGGGTTGATGCGCCGCCGCGAGGCCAGCATCAACGACGTCCCGATCACCGAAGCGGACCGGCGCTTTCGCTGGTCCGCTCCCGGGCCGCGACCCGCGAATGTACTGGGCTTGAGCGACAGCCCGTTCTAGGCGCGTGGCTTGAGAAAGCGCGCCATCGCGCGGCCGAGCCGGGCATTGTCCATCGGCTCGGCGAGCGACGCCTTGGCCGAGGCGATCAGCGCATCGGGGGCGCGGCCCTTGCGGATGTCACAACAGACATGAGCAAACCCGACGTCGAATTCCGGATGCGGCTGCACTGACAGCGCCGTGCCGTCGCCATAGAGCAGCCCGGCATGAGGCGTGAAGTCCGATGACAGGATCGTCCGCGAATCGGGCGGCGGCTCGATCACCTGATCCTGCTGCGAGGCGGCAATCGCAATGCGCTCGCCTTCGATGACGCCGTTGCCGGCGGCCACGTCATAGACGTGTCGCCCGATGCCCCAGCCCTTCTCGGACTTCCGGACCATACCGCCGAGCGCCTGCGCCATCAATTGATGGCCGAAGCAGACGCCAACCATCGGAATGCTGCGGGCATGGGCCGCCCGCACGAACGCTTCCAGCGGCGCGATCCAGTCGAGCTCGTCATAGACGCCCGCCGGCGAGCCGGTGATCAGGATCGCCTCCAGCGTGGCGGGATCGGGCAGTGCTTCGCCGCCGATCACACTGATGACGTCGAAAAGGGTGGAGTCGTCCTCGGCGCCGATCAGGCGTTCGAACATCTGCGGGAACGAACCGTAGCGCGCGCGGTTCGGCTCGCCGACAATTCCTGCTTCGATGAGGGTGATGCATGCCATGGCGAGTCGCGAGAGCGCCCGGGACGGGCGCCGACCTCGCCGACGTAGCATCGCAACACCGCGATTCCAAGATTGGTCGTCCCCGCCTTTTGGCGGGGACGACCATGCGGGCAACGCCTACGCCGCTGCTTTGTGGCGGGCAAGCTCGGCCTTGTACAGCTCGAACTCCTCCGCGATCGCCTTGGCGATGCTTGGTCGCGCGCGCAGCCGCTCGTAATAGGCTTTCACCGTCGGCCATTTCGCGAGCTCGATAGGTGGCGTCGCCATGGTCCAGTTGATCACGGTGACGAGATAGGCGTCGGCCACGCTGAAATGGTCGAGCAGGTACTCGCGGCCCTTGAGGTAGTTTTCGAGATGGTCGAGCCGCGACAGGTTCTTCTCCAGCACGTAGGCCTTGGTCTCCTGCCCGGCCTTCTTGTCGAGCAGCGGGACGAACAGGCCTTTGTGCAGCTCGGTGCCGATGAAGCAGAGCCATTGATGCAGCCGGCTGCGCTCGATCGCGGAGCTCGTGCCGATGCCGGCCTTCGGAAAGCGGTTGGCGACATATTGCAGGATCGCGGCGTTCTCGGTCAGCACGGTGCCGTCGTCGGTGCGCAAGGTCGGCACCAGGGCGAGCGGATTCACCTGGCGGAAGTCCGAGCCGTCATTCTGCACCACCTTGGTCCTGGGATCGACCTCCAGATAGTTTGCGCTTTCGCCGGCTTCATAGAGCGCAATCCGGGTCGCCATCGAGCAGGCGAGCGGCGAGAAATAAAGGTCCATGGAGCGTCTCCTACGCGGTTTGGCCCACGACATTCGGTGTCGGGCGGGCGGGGGTTGATTTTTATACTGTTCTGCATAATATAAATCGCGTCAAGGTATTTTGTGCGATATGGTACAAAAAAATAGAAAGGCGGCTGTGCCGCCGAAAGCCGCCTCACCGCCCTCGCCCAAACGGCGCGGCCGGCCGCGCGCCTATGAGCCGGACGTCGCGCTCGGCAAGGCGCTGGACCTGTTCCGGAAAGGGGGATTCGCGGCGACGTCGCTCGACGATCTCAGTGCCGCGACCGGCATGAACCGGCCGAGCCTCTACGGCGCGTTCGGTGACAAGCGCGAGCTCTACATCAAGAGCTATCAGCGCTATCGCGACGATGCGCGCGCGGCGAGCCTCGACATCTTCCGGCAGGAGATGCCGATCCGGCAGCGCCTGGCGCGCATCTATGCGGTCGCCCTCGACATCTATCTCTCCGGCGAGAGCGGGCCACGCGGCTGTTTCACCGTGATGACGGCCGGCTCGGAAGCCGTCGCCGATCCCGAGATCCGCGCCATGGTGGTCGATGCGCTCCTCCAGCTCGACCGCGCCTTCGCCAATTGCTTCCGGCTCGCCAAGGAGAAAGGCGAATTGCGTGAGGGCGCCGATCCTGAGGTGCTGGCGCAACTGGCGTCCGCCACCATCCACACCATCGCCATCCGCGCCCGCGCCGGCGTGCCGCGCGAGGAGCTGGAGGCGATCGTGAACGGCGCGATCGAGGTGATGGTCGGGAAGGCGTAGGGTCTGGAAGACTCAGTAGCCCCGCTCGCGATCCACCACATTCTCCAGCGCGCCGCCGGCCTCGAAACGCTCGATCTGCCGCGCGACATAGCGGGAGATCTCGTCGGGATCGGTGTCGGCGGCGTTGTGCGGCGTCAGCACCACTTTCGGATGGGTCCAGAATCGGCTGTCCGCCGGCAGCGGCTCCTGCGAAAAGACGTCGAGCGAGACCGCGCCGAGCGTGCCGTCGTCGAGGCAGGCAAGGATGTCGGCCTCGTTCTGCAGGCCGCCGCGGCCGGCATTGATCACGACCGGCGCGCCGAGCGGGCCCGAGCGGTTCAGCTTCGCGAAGACATCGCGGCTGAGGATATGCCGCGTGTCCGATGTCAGCGGCAACAGGCATACCAGGATGTCGGTGCGGCGCAGAAAGGCGTCGAACTGATCAGGGCCATGGAAGCCGTCGATGCCGGCGATGTCCCTCCGGCTGCTGCTCCAGCCGGCGACCTTGAAGCCCAGACGGCACAGCACTTGCGCTGCATCCGCGCCGAGCGTGCCCAAGCCCATGACGCCGACGGAGATCGCGGATGCCGCCCATTGCGCTTTCGGCGCCCAGCGCTTCTCTCGTTGCGACTGCCGCAAATAGGGCTCCTGACGATGATGCATCAGCACATGCAGCACGACATATTCGGTCATGCGGCCAGTCAGGTCGCCGACCGCGACCCGTACAAGCGGGACGTCCGGCAGGGTCTTGTCTGCCAGCACCGCGTCGACCCCGGCGCCGAGGTTGAAGATCGCCCTGAGATTTGGGAACACTGCAAGCTTGCCGGGAGCCGGCTTCCAGACCGCGGCATAATGGACCTCCGCTGCGGCCGATCTGGCTTCCGCGAGCGACAGGACGGGACGGTCGCGGCACACCTCGTTGAACCGTGCCTGCCAGCGTTCGGGCGACCAGTTGTCGGTACCGCCATGGATCAGCAGCGCGAGCGTGCCCTTCTTCATCCCGACCTTCCTCAATCGATCAGCGTGATGGTCAGCACATAACACATCGCGGCCCAGGGCTAGTGTCCTTGCATCGAACACGGAGACTTCCATGCGTAAACTGATCCTGATCGCCGCCGTGCTGCTGGCGTCGGCCTCGGCGCGGGCCGGCGAGAACCGCGGTCTGGTCCTGGCCGCGGCCGATGCGCCGGTCAGGGCCGATGCTTCCGCGACCTCGGACGTCGGCGCGCCGCTGCCGCCGATTCAGAAGGCTGCCGAGAAACCGCAGGCAGCCGAGAAGCCCCAGGCGAGTGAGAGGCAGCAGCCCCTACAGGCGGAGAAGCTCCAACTCGCCAAATCGGCGAAGGCCGCCCGGCTCCGCCGCTACGAGAGCGACGAGGCCAAGGCGCGCCGGATCGCCGCCCGCTACGGAATCTCCTGGTAGACACAATTCCGGCCGCAACTGACGGGAGCTGCGGTGAGTTCCCGCCACGGCCGCGGAAATCATCGTCAAATTTTCTACCGTCGCCTGTCGGCTCCGGGCATAGTGGATCGTCTTCCATCGAACCGGAACCGATGCCCATGCTTTACGCCATCCTTTGCTATCACGACGAGGACTTCGTCGGCTCCTGGAGCAAGGAGCAGGACCAGGCCGTCATGGCGAAGCTCGCCGTGGTGCAGAACAAGCTCGCCAAAGAAGGCCGGCTCGGCCCGGTAGCGCGGCTGCTGCCGACCACCGCGGCGACTACCCTGCGCAAGGAGAACCCGCCGCTCGTGCTCGACGGGCCCTATGCCGAGACCAAGGAGCAATTGCTCGGCTTCTATCTGGTCGACTGCAAGAACCTCGACGAGGCGCTCGACGTTGCGCGCGATCTCGGCGCAGCCAATCCGGGCGGCGCCTATGAAATCCGTCCCGTCGGTGTGTTCGCGCCGGGGAGCGCGCGGACGTGACCGACACCGCCTGGATCGATGCCGCGCTGACCTCGGCGCGTCCCCAGGCGGTCGGCGCGCTGCTGCGCTATTTCCGCGATCTCGACGCCGCCGAGGAGGCCTATCAGAACGCCTGCCTGCGCGCGCTCAAGAGCTGGCCGCAGCACGGCCCGCCGCGCGATCCGGCGGCGTGGCTGATCATGGTCGGGCGCAACGCCACGATCGACGAGGTGCGCAGGAACCGCAAGCAGCAGCCCTTGCCCGAGGACGACCAGGCGATCTCCGATCTCGATGACGCCGAGGGTGCGATCGCCGAACGGCTCGACGGCTCGCACTATCGCGACGACATCCTTCGGCTGCTGTTCATCTGCTGTCATCCCGAATTGCCGGCGACCCAGCAGATCGCGCTGGCGCTCCGCATCGTCTCCGGGCTTTCGGTGAAGCAGATCGCACGCGCCTTCCTGGTCACGGAAACCGCGATGGAGCAGCGCATCACCCGTGCCAAGGCCCGCGTCGCCGGCGCCAACGTGCCGTTCGAGACGCCGGGCGCGGTCGAGCGTTCCGAGCGGCTCGCCGCCGTAGCCGCGATGATCTACTTGATCTTCAACGAGGGCTATTCGTCGAGCGGTGACACCGCCGAGCAGCGCAAGCCCTTGTGCGAGGAGGCGATCCGGCTGGCGCGGCTGCTGCTGCGGCTGTTTCCGAGCGAGCCCGAGATCATGGGGCTGACCGCGCTGCTCCTCCTGCAGCATTCGCGCAGCGAGGCGCGGTTCGACGCCGACGGCGCGGTGATCCTGCTCGACGACCAGGACCGTACCTTGTGGAAGAAGCCGCTGATCGCCGAGGGCGTGGCGCTGATCGACAAGGCGATGCGCCACCGCCGCAGTGGACCCTACCAGATCCAGGCCGCGATCGCCGCGTTGCATTCGCAGGCCACAACGCCCGAGGACACCGACTGGCCGCAGATCGACCTGCTCTATGGCGCGCTGGAGGCGATCCAGCCCTCGCCGGTGGTGACGCTGAACCGCGCGGTCGCAGTCGCCAAGGTGCGCGGGCCGGAGGCGGCGCTGGAGCTGATCGAGCCACTGGCGCCGCGGCTGTCGAACTACTTTCATTTCTTCGGCGTGCGCGGCGCCTTCCTGATGCAGCTCGGCCGCAACGAGGAGGCGCGCACCGCCTTCGACCGGGCGATCGCGCTCGCCAACACGTCGGCCGAGGCCGCGCACATCCGCATGCATCTCGACCGCCTGATGCGTGACAGCAAGCCCCGCGACGCGAAGGCGGGGAAGTAATCGAACGATCTTGAATTCGAATCAGCCTTCTCCACCGAACCTCATTCTGAGGAGCATCGCGCAAGCGATGCGTCTCGAAGAATGGCCACGGGTGACGGTCGTGCAAGCGGCCATCCTTCGAGGCGCAAGCCTTCGCCCCGCGGGCGAAGGCTTGCTCCTCAGGATGAGGTCGGAGAGCTGGAAAAGATAGGTTCCATGGAATCGCTCATCGAGAGGCAGAGGGTAAGTGGCCGCCGCGAAAATTTCCGCGCCGAGCTGTCGGTCACCATCGATGCCATTCGTCTATTGGCCAGAGCATGGAGTGGACGATG
>NZ_JAFAVV010000308.1 GCF_019242285.1 Bradyrhizobium sp. | reverse complement strand
ACTCGCCGACTTTGAATGGCTGCCATAAAGCCGATACTGGCTGACAAGCCGTCGCTCATGATCCGCGCCCTGGGGGAATAGCCGCCTCGGCAGGTGGAATCAGTGCAGTGGAGCGTCGGTCCCGCTACTTTGCCTTGATTGAGACTGGCGAAATTGCCTGCGCGAAAACAGAATGTTTTCGTGGCGATTCAAGCCGATATGCGTCGCGAGCGGGACTTTTCCAGATTTTTCTCTTTCTTTTTTTCGGAAATGCGTCTATCTTGGCGCATCCCGCCTCATGCAGAGGGACGTACGCGTCGTCACGATACGTGGAGGTGGGCTGCGATGGACATGGACGCGACGCCAGACGTGCGGCGCGGCCGTGGACGGCCAAGGCGTGTGGTCCTGGCGCCGCGACGCTGGCGCTAAGTTGGCGGAGATGATCCGCCGGCGACGGGGGCAAGAAAGCCCGCTCCCCGAGGAGAGCGCGCTATACGCCGTTAAAACCATTGCGCAGGGAAGGCCGGGTATCCTCGGCTGAGCCTGTGGTTCCTGCCCCGTGCGTTATCTGTCGCACGGGGGCCATGGGCACCGGCCGGTGCCCGGTCTTCCCTGCGCCCTCTCATTCGAGGGACACTGTCTTCGGCATCACTCGGGCGCGATCGCGCCGCGAGAAGGCGAGGGGCTGTTTGGAACGATCAAACACTCTCAGGCCCCCGGCGCGCGCTCCCGCAGCGCGCTGACCGAGCGCGGGTCGCGCCCCGAGGCGACACTGGCGAGCGTGATGTCCTCGAGCGAAACACCCGCATGGCGGGTCGAGGAGAAGCTGAAGGTTCCAAGCAGGCCCTTGAAGCCGCTGACGTTGTCGAGCGCGCGCTTGAGCTTGTCGCTGTCGAGGCTCTTCTCCTGCTCGATCACGGCCTTCATCAGATAGAGGAAGTCATAGTGCGGACAGCCGGCGATATAGGCCTCGATGCCCTTGGCGGTGGGGATCTCCAGAAACTTCCTGGCGAGCGCAAAGTGGCGGTCGCTGACCGGCTGATCGGCGGTGTAGGTCCAGCCGCGATAATAGACGCCGTAGACGTTCTTCAGCGTCTCCGGCGGCACGAGGTCGAACAGCGCATCGTTGAACAGGTTGACGTGGCCGACGATGTGCGGAAACCATTTCAACCGTGCCATGGCATTGAACGCCATCGCGATGTGAACGTTGCTCGCCATCCAGGCGATGACGCCGTCGCAGCCCGCGGTCTGCAGGTTCTTCACATAGGCGCTGAGGTCGGGCGTGTTCATCGCGTAGCTCTGCACGCTGACCGGCTCGATCCCAGCGAGCTCCTTCATGGTCTGGCGCGAGGCGTCGGCCGCCTCCTCGCCGAACGCCGTGCTCTCGTGCAGGAGGCCGATCTTCTTCAGCTTGAGCTGCTCGATCATGTATTTGGCGGCGACCATGCCTTCCTGCCTGGTCGTGTAGACGCACATGTAGTGATAGGGGTTCTTCTCGGCATTGCCGAGCTCGGAGCCGTTCGCCACCCCGCACTGGATGATCTTCTCCGGCGTCGTGAAGGCGAGCGACGACAATACCTGCGGCGAGCCGGTCGGTCCGACCAAGAGGTTGATGCCGGCGTCCTTCAATTTCTTGATGACGCCCGGCTCCTTCGCCGGCGAGGCCTCGTCGTCCTCCTCCTGGATCACGAGCTTTCTGCCCAGGATGCCGCCGGCCGCGTTGATCTCGGCAAGCGCGATGTCGCCGCCGGCGTAGAGCGGCGCAAAGGAGCTGGCGAGCTTGCCGGTAGTCGGGCGCACCCAGCCGATCCGGATCACGTCCTCGTCGGCGCGCGCGATGCCGCGCCAGCCGAACGTCGCGGAGGCGAGGCCCCCGGTGGCGCCCTGCAACAATCGGCGCCGGGAAGTGGAGAGGGCTGGCCCTGCGGCCGGGGCGGTGCGATCACTCATGCTGGCGTTCTCCCGTTCTTGTTTCGTCGGCCGCCTGCGGCGGTCTTGATTGAGGATAACGTAGATTATGTTACGTACTTCTCCGAGTGCAAGCTTGTCGCCGGCGGGTGCCTGCGGTCGTCAGTCGGCGAGGTCGCCATCGGTGCCGGCCAGGATTTCGAGCGTGCGCTTGAAGAAATTGCGGCGGCTCCTGCCGTCGGCGGTCAGGAGCGGCGCGATGTTGGCCGACAGCAGGATGCGCGCACGCAGCGAGGCCTCCGCCGGCGGAAAGCCGAGATCCTGGAATGCCTGCGCCAGGAATGCCAGCACCAGCCGCTCGGACTTCGCCATGGTCACGGCGGCGCGCTCGTCCATCGTGGCCCATATCCGCATCGCGTGATCGAGCTCGAAAGTACGATCCTCCAGGCTCAGTTTCGCAAGCTGCTGCATCCGCGTCACCGGATCGCCGGCGGTCGCGCGGTCGATCAGGCCCTGCACGCGGTCGGCGCTGTAATATTCGGCGACCGAGCCGAGATAATTCTCGAAATCGGTGAAGTGATGATAGAAGCTGCCGGTGGATACACCGAGCCTGCCGGTCAGGCTCGACAGCTTCAGTCCGGCGATGCCTTGCTCGCGCAGGATGTCCTGGCCGGTGAGGATCCAGTCCTTGCGCGTCAGCCGCCTCTCGCTTGGCCGGCGGGCAGGTTCGCTCGCGGGCTTCGCGCCGCGCCGGAGGGTGGATGGTCGCTTCAACGGCGTGGGCCGGGGCATGTCGGGCGGGCTCTTCTCTCGGGCCTCGGGTGTTCGCCATCCGGGCCGGAACACGCGACCCGTGGCACGCCGCTTCGCACGAAGAGAATCGGCGGCACCCTTGCGGCCACCCATAGCATAAGCTACGTTATGGTCAAACCATGGCTCGGCCCCGGCGGCGGGCAGTTCGAGGAGAGTGGGATGGATCGGCCGTTGATCGTCGGCATGGGCGGCACCACGCGCGAGAACTCCTCGACCGAGATGGCGCTCGAGCTCGGCCTTGCACGGGCCCGCGCGCTCGGGGCCGAGACCGAATGCTTTGCCGGAGAGGCGCTGGACCTGCCGCATTACGGCTCGGCCCGCGCGAATGGCGATGTCCGCGCGCTACGCCTGATCGATGCCTTGCGCCGCTGCGACGGCGTCATCCTGTCCTCGCCCGGCTATCACGGCTCGATGTCGGGCATGCTGAAGAACGCGCTCGACTATGTCGAGGAGCTCCGTGACGACGAGCGTCCCTATCTCGATGGACGCGCCGTCGGCGTGATCGTCGGCGCCCATGGCGCCCAGGCGATCGGTACGACGCTGGTTGCGGTGCGTTCGGTGATCCATGCGTTGCGGGCGTGGCCGACGCCGCTCGGCGTCGGCATCAACTCGACGACGCCGGCCTTCGACGGCGCCGGACGATGCCTCAACCCCGCGCTCGCCGAGACCATTGCGACCATGGTCGGGCAGGTCGTCGATTTCGCACGAATGCGGCGCGCTGCCGAAGATGCCGAATGTACCGTGGCGCGGGCGGCGCGGGTCTAGCGTCACGGCGTCGATCGCGCCGGACAAAACAAACGAGAAATCAGGGAGAGCACCATGGGCCTGAAGACGCCGCAGCAATATATCGAGAGCCTGCGTGACGGACGCGTCACCTATTGGGACGGCGAGCGCATCGACGACATCACGACGCACCCGCGCTTCGCGGTGCCGATCGCGATGACCGCGAAGGACTACGACTACGACGATCCCGAATACCGCGATTCGCGCCGCTACCAGACCGAGGACGGCGGCTTCGCGCATCGCATCTACCAGATTCCGCGTGGCGAGAAGGACCTCGCCAGCCGTATCGGGATGATGGGGCAGAGCGCGATCTCGACGCTGACGACCGGCGTGTTCATGGCGCTGATGAGCGTCAAGGACCTGGTCGCGGAAGCCAACCCGCAATATGCGGGGAATATCGAGCGCATGTACAAATATGCGCGGGACAACGATTTGCGCGCCGCCGAGGTCATCACCGATCCCAAGGGTGACCGCAAGCGCCGCGCCCATGAGCAGGACGATCCGGATCTCTATGTGCGCATCGTCGAGCGGCGGGCGGACGGCATCGTGGTGCGCGGCGCCAAGCTGCACATCACCGCGGCGTCGCTGATCCACGAGCTCGTGGTGATGCCGACCAAGGGCATGCGGCAGGACGAGAAGGACTATGCGGTGTCGTTCTCGATCCCGGTCAATGCCAAGGGCGTCAAGATCATCAACCGCAGCTTCGCGCCGGCCGAGCTCAACCCGTTTGACTATCCTGCGAGCGCGCATCACTCGATGCCCGAGGGTTTCGTGGTGTTCGACGACGTGTTCGTGCCGTGGGACCGCGTGTTCCTGGCCGGCGAGGTGCCGCTCGCCTCCAAGCTCGCGCAGTCGCTCGGGCTGTGGGAGCGGACCGGCGGCGTGGTGGAGGCCACCCGACTGAGCGAGTTGTTCGTCGGCCTCGGCCAGCTCGTCACCGAGATGCAGGGCAAGGAAAGCGACCCGATCGCACAGGCCTCGATCGCCGAGCTGATCACCTATGCCGAGATGATCCGGATGGGGCTCGACTATTCCTGCCGCAACTACGAGAAGACGCCCTCGGGCATGGTGTTCCCCAACACGCTCGGCATCAACACCACCAAATACTACTACGCCGCCAACTACCATCAGACGGTGCGGTATCTGCACGATCTCGGCGGCGGACTGGTGCTGACGCTGCCGTTGGAAGCGGACCTGCGCAACGAGGAGTCGGGCAAGTACATCCGAAAATATCTGTACACCAAGCCGAATGTCGATGTCGAGACGCGGATGCGGGTCTATAATCTGATCCGCGACCTCACCGCGGACGCCTATGGCGGCTGGCAGTTCGTGGTCGCATTGCAGGCCGGCGGCGGCCTGCCGGCGCAGCGGGTGATGATGAACCGCACCTACGACATCGCGAAGGCCAAGGCCCGTGCGCTGGCCGCGGCCGGCGCGACGACGGCGAAGGGCGCGAAGCTGCAGGCCGCCGAGTAACAAGACGGAGCGGCGGCGCATTCCTCGCCGCCGCTTCGACGGGACGTCAAGAATGATAATAACGATAATAATGATAATAGTAATGGCAGGAGAGGGAGCGCCGCCTTGAAGGAGTCCGTGCGCGTAGCCGATGAGACGTTCCGCGCCGAGGTGCGCGCCTTCCTCGCCGCGTCGCTGCCGCCGGAGATGCTGGCGCGGACGCGGACCGCCGTGCATCCGCAGCGCGACGATATCCTTGCCTGGCAGGCGATCCTGGCCCGCAAGGGCTGGTCGGTGCCGGGCTGGCCTGTCGCGCATGGCGGCCCCGGCTGGTCGGAGCGGCAGCGTGCGATCTTCGAGGAGGAGCAGGCGCTCGCCGGCGCGCCCGAGCACAACATCCAGGGCGTCTCGCTGGTAGGACCCGTGCTCTACACTTTCGGCACCGAGGCGCAACAGCGCCGCTTCCTGCCTGCCATCCGCGAGGGCCGCGAATTCTGGTGCCAAGGTTTCTCCGAGCCGAACTCCGGTTCGGATCTCGCCTCGCTGCGCACCCGCGCGGTGCGCGAAGGCGACGTCTATGTCGTCAACGGCCAGAAGATCTGGACCTCGCAGGCGATGATGGCGGACATGTGCTTCTGCCTGGTCCGCACCGATGCCGGCGGCAAGCCGCAGCTCGGCATCTCCTTCCTGTTGATCTCGATGACGTCGCCGGGTGTAACGGTGCGGCCGATCCAGTCGATCGACGAAGGTTTCAGTCTCTGCGAGGTGTTCTTCGACAACGTCCGCGTCCCCGCCGAGAACCTGATCGGCTTTGAGGGCAAGGGCTGGGATTACGCAAAATTCCTGCTGGCCAATGAACGCACGGCGACCGCCGAGGCGCCGCGCAACAAGCGCTATCTCGTGCAGCTCAAGGCGATCGCCGCTGCCGAGCGCGACGGCGAGACGTCGCTCCTGGCGCAACCCGAGTTTCGTGGCCGTATCGCGCGCGCCGAGGTGGATCTGCTCGCGCTGGAATCCGGCGTCGAGCGCGCCTGGCGCCAGCCTGACGACACGCTGCTGCCGTCGGTCCTGAAATTGCAGGGCACGACGCTGATGCAGACGCTGACCGAGCTCCAGGTCGAGGCGCTCGGCTCCCATGGCGCGGCCTACTTCCCGCAAGGACGGGAGGAGACGAACGAGGCGGCGCCGCCGGCGCCCGAGCATGCGCGCGATGTAGCTGCGGAATTCCTGTTCCGCCGCGCCGCGACCATCTATGGCGGCTCGAACGAAATCCAGCGCAACATCGTCGCCAAGGCGCTGCTCGCCAAGGGCATCGGCACGCCGCAGCCCGATCTCTCCGAGGAACGGCGGATGCTGGCCGACAGCGTCACCCGCTTCGTCGAGAAGAGCTATGGTTTCGATGCGCGGCGCAAGCTGCTCGCGGCCGGATCGGAGGCGATCGCCAGGAACTGGGCCAGCTTTGCCGAGATGGGCTGGCTCGGCGCCGCGATCCCCGAAGCGGCCGGCGGCCTTGGCGGAACGATCGACGACAGCCTGCTCGTGCTTGGTGGAATAGGCCGGGCGCTGGCCGTCGAACCCTATCTCACCTGCGCCGTGCTGGCGCCAAAGCTCGTCGAGCTTGCCGCCGCAGACGCGTTGCGCGTCGAGCTGCTCGCCGGCATCGCCGAGGCCAAGACCGTGCTTGCGCTCGCCCATGACGAAGCCGGCGCGCGCGGACGATGGGAGCACATCGCGACCAGGGCGGCGCAGGTGGAGGGCGGCTATCGCCTCAGCGGAGCCAAGCGCCTGGTGCTGGGCGGCGACATGGCGCAATCCTTCCTGGTGACGGCGCGGCTGCATGGCCAGGCGCGCGACCGCAAGGGCATCGGCATCTTCCTGATGCCGCGCAACGCGCCGGGTCTCGCCGTCATGCCGTACCGGACGATCGATGCGCGCCAGGCGGTCGACCTGCGGCTCGATGGCGTCGAGGTCGAGAGCAGGTGCCTGATCGGTCCGGTCGATAAGGCGGCGCCCGCGCTCGCCGCGGCGATCGACCACGCCATCGTCGGCGCCTGCGCCGAAGCCGTCGGCGCGATGGAGGCGGCGCTGTCGCTGACGCTCGACTATGTGAGGACGCGGCGGCAGTTCGGCCAGCCGCTCGCCGCATTCCAGGCGCTGCAGCATCGGCTCGCCGACATGTATGTCGAGCTCGAGCGCGCGCGCTCGATGCTGGCGCGCGCCGCGTCCGCGCTTGCGCTGCCGGAGGAAGCACGGCGCCGGATCGTCGCCGCCGCGAAAGCCTCGATCGGGCGTAGCGGCCTGTTTGTCGGCCAGCAATGCGTGCAACTGCATGGCGGCATCGGCATGACCCAGGAATGCGCCGCCGGACATTATCTGAAGCGGCTGATGGTGCTCGACATGCTCCATGGCGACGCGCAGCACCATCAGTCCCGCTACACCCAGGACATGGACAATAGCGGGCTGGCTTGAAGTCAAGATGCAGAACGCGGCGAACCAGGCCTGCGACCAGAGGGAGGACAGACCATGGGCGAGGTGAGCCAACCGGCCTTCGTCGACATCAGCACGCGGCTGTCGCGTCATGCGCAAACCCGGGGCGACGCTGATGCCGTCGTGTTCGGCGGTGAGCGGATCAGCTACCGCGAATTCGACCGCCGGGTGAGCCGCTGCGCCAATGCGCTGATCCGGCTCGGCGTGGCACCCGGTGATCGGGTGGCGATGCTGGCCTCGCCCTCGGCCGCGTATCTGGAGGCCTTCCTCGGCACCTTGCGGGCCGGCGGTTGCGCCGTGCCGCTGTCGCCGATGGCCTCCGAAGAGCAGCTTGCGCTGATGCTGGCCGATTCGGACGCGAAGGCGCTGTTCGTCTCCGCCAATGCGATCGAGACCGGCCGCAAGCTGGAGCGCTCCGCGGCGCTGCTGCCCGGCAGCCTGATCGCGTTCGACGGCGCGGAGGAGGGGACCGTCGCCTATGAGGCGTTCGTCGCAGGCGCCACCGACGCGGCGCCGGAGATTCCGATCCGGAGCGACATGCTCTTCAACATCATCTATTCCTCGGGCACCACCGGGGTACCGAAGGGCATCACCCACAGCCACGCCACGCGGACCCTGACGCTCGACCGCTTCGGCGATCTCGGCTTCGGCCGCGGCTGCCGCAGCTTGGTCGCGACGCCGCTCTATTCCAACACCACGCTCGCCTCCTGGCTGCCGACCGTCGGGCTGGGCGGCGCCGTGATCATCATGCCGAAGTTCGACGTGCGCTCCTATCTCGAGCTCGCCGCGGCCGAGCGCGCCACGCACACCATCCTGGTGCCGGTGCAGTATCAGCGCATCCTGGCCGATCCGGAATTCGATCGCTTCGATCTTTCCGCCTTCAAGTTCAAGATGACGACCTCGGCGCCGATGCAGATCGCGCTGAAGCGCGAGATCGCGCGGCGCTGGCCCGGGCCGTTCATCGAGATGTATGGCCTGACCGAGGGCGGCGGCATCTGCGTGCTCGACGTCAAGGCCGACGACGCCAAGCTCGATACCGTCGGCAAGCCGGCATTCGGCTGCGTCGTCAAGATCATCGACGACCGCGGCGAGGAACTGCCGCAGGGCGAGACCGGCGAGATCGCCGGCCGCGGGCCGATCATGATGCAGGGCTACCACAACCAGCCGCAGAAATCGGCGGAGATCCTGTGGCGCGACCGGGACGGCGAGACCTATTTCCGCTCGGGCGACATGGGCTGGTTCGACGACGAGGGCTACCTCCATCTCTCCGACCGCAAGAAGGACATGATCATCTCCGGCGGCTTCAACGTGTTCGCCGCCGACCTCGAAGCGGTGCTGTACCGCCACGCCGACGTCGACGAGGCCGCGGTGATCGGCATCCCCAGCCTCGAGTGGGGCGAGACGCCGCTCGCCCTGGTCGTGCCGCGGCCGGGTACGCATCCCGACCCGGAAACTCTGCGTGAATGGGCCAACGGCCGGCTCGGCAAGGCGCAGCGGCTGAGCCGTGTCGAACTCCGCGATGCCTTGCCGCGCAACACGCTCGGCAAGGTCCTGAAACGCGAATTGCGCGCGCCGTACTGGACCGCGCAGGCCTGAGCGCGCACCTTCACCCCTTCGCCATGGCGCAGGCACTCTCCGCCAGCGGCCGGACGCACTCCTCGGCCGGCACGGTGCTGGCGAGTTTCGAGCAGTCCCATTCCGCGTGCGACTCCTCGGGCTTCTTGACCTGGAACAAATAGGTCGGGTTCATCATCCGCCCGTCGCCGCGCACCGTGCCGCGGCCGAAGGTGGGATCGTCGTAAGGCACGGCTTTCATCTGCGCGATCACCGCGCGGCCGTCATTGTGCGCGGCCTCGGCGCCGACCGTGGCGACGGCCTTGAGATAATGCAGCGTCGCCGAATAGGCGCCCGCCGTGTTCTGCCCGGGATAGGTGCCGTCATTGAGCGCGATCAGGCGTTTCGTGAACGCGCGGGTGCCGTCGTCGCGGTCCCAGTAGAAGGCGTTGGAATAATACAGGCCCTGTGCGCGCTCGAGCCCGATCGCGCGCACCTGGGCCACGTCCATCAGCATGGCGGTGAGCACCGTGCCGTCGGCCTCGACGTTGAATTCCTTGGCCTGCTTCACGGTGTTGGTGAGATCCTCGCCCGCATTGGCGAGACAGACGACATTGGCGCCCGAGCCCTGCGCCTGCAGCAGGTAGCTCGCGAAGTCGCCGGTGCCCGGGAAGGGATGCCGCACGCTGCCGACGACGGTGCCGCCGGCTTTCGTCACGACAGCGGTGGCGTCGCGCACGACGGAGGCGCCCATGGCGTAGTCGGCCGCAATGAAGAACCAGCGGTCGCGCTTCATTCCGAGCAGCGCGTGCGCCACCGTGGTCGCCATGCAATAGCTGTCATAGGTCCAGTGCAGATGATTGGGGCCGCAGAATTTTCCCGTCAGATCCTCGGTCGCGGTGCCCGTGAACAGGATCACCTTGTTCTTCTGCTTGCAGAGGTCGGTCAGGCCCAGCGCCAGCGCCGACATCGGCACGTCGATGATGCAGTCGACGCCGCCATTGTCGAACCATTGCCGGGCGATGTTGAGGCCGACGTCCGGCTTGAGCTGGAAGTCGGCCGAGACGATATCGACCTCGATATTGCCGTTGAGCTTCCGGAAATCCTCGACCGCGAGCCTGGCCGCGGCGATCGAGTGAATACCGGACAGCGACGCGTAAGGGCCGGACATGTCGCCGAGCACGCCGATGCGGATCGGCGCGGTGGCGGCCCGGCCGATGCGCGAGACGAAAGGCGCGGCGAGAATGGCGGCGCCGGATGATCGAAGCAGCCTGCGGCGGCTGAGCGCATGCATGGTGATTTCTCCCTGGTGGCCGATCCCCGACCGGCTCGTTGTCGCGCCATTCGCGGCGCTTGCGTTTCTTTCGGAAAGCGATTCCGTAAGATAAGATAGGTTATGCCGGGTTCCACATCGTATGCAAGAGTGGTTCGTTCGCGTGTTGGGAGAGTTTCGCAAGTGAGAAGAGGACCTGTAGGATGGGCAAAGGAGCGCAAGCGACATGCCCACCATTCTTTCGACAGCACGCCCTGAAATGGTGGGCACGCTTCTGTCTTTGCGTGGTAAGCGTCGGTGCATGTGGCCGCTTTGCCAACCCTACGGATCCAAGACACACGTCGACGTTCTCGCGACGGGATTCGTCCGAGTCTTGCAAACAGGCCACCCTCGAAATCGAAGAGGGCGCAGGGAATGCCGGATGCTGGCCGCACCCATGGCCCGCCTGCAACAAGAACGCAGGCGGCAGTCACCACAGGTTCAGCCGACACAGCCGGCATTCCCCGCGCGATGGTGTTAACGCTTATACGTGCTCTCCCCGGGGAGCGGGCTTTCTTGCCCCCGTCGCCTGCGCGACGCGAAAGCGTCGTCGCAAACTTGGCGCCAGCGTCGCGGTGCCAGGACCACACGATTTCGCCGTCCGCAGCCGCTCCAGTCGTCTTGCGCAAAGACTGCGCCTGAAGCGTTGCGTCCATCGCATCCCACCGCCGACGTCCGTGACGATCGCGAAGCGCCCCTCTCAGTGGCGGCAGGACGGGGTATAATTGGCATAATTTCGGAAAAAATGAAAGAGGAAATTTCGAGCAGCGGCTGTGGCGGCCGCGATCGGCTTGAAGGATTTGAAGAAATCTGATTTTCCGCACGAGCGATTCGGCCGGCATTTCCGTCGCTTCGGTGCTGCGCCGAGGGCAGAAACGCATCCGATCCGCCCCGATGAGGCGAATCAGATGCGGCAGCGTCAGATCACGCCCTCATCACGCAGCCGCGCGATCTCGTCTTCCTTCAGGCCGAGCAGGTCGCGGAGCAGTTCCGTGTTCTGGGCGCCGAGCGGCTCGCCGAGAAAGCGGATCTCGCCCGGCGTCGCCGACAGGCGCGGCACCACGCCGGGGACGGCGAGGGGACCAATCCGCGATTCCGTCATCGCAATATTGCCGCGGGCGCGGTATTGCGGATCTTCGAAAATGTCGGCGATGCTGTAGATCAGGCTCGCCGGCACGCCGCCCTCGGCGCAGCGAGCGAGCACCGTCGCGCAATCGAGCGAGGCGACCCAGCGCGCCACGATCCGGTTCACTTCCTCGCGCGCGATGATCCGGAGTTCCTTCGGGCCATAGTGTTCGGCGGAGGCCAGTTCAGGCTGGTCCATGGCGTCGGCCAGCCGCGCGAACATCGCATCGCTGGTGCAGGCGATCGCGATCCACTTGCCGTCTCTTGTTTCGTAGTGGCTGTGCGGGCAGACATTGACCGCGTCGGCGCCCATCCGCTCGCGCACATAGCCGAGCTTCTGATAGGCCGGGGCGATCTCGTCGAGCACGCGGAACACCGATTCATAGAGCGCGAGATCGATGCACTGGCCTTCGCCCGACGTCTCGCGGGCGCGCAGCGCCACCAGCGCGCCGATCGCGCCATACATGCCCGACATGTAGTCGGCGAGCGAGGTCGAGCCGGGGACGACCGGCGGCCCGTCCGGCGCGCCGGCGAGATAGGTCAGGCCGGAAAAGGCATGCGCGATGCGGGCGAAACCAGGCTGGCCGCGCATCGGCCCATCCTGGCCATAGGCCGAGATGCGCACCAGGATCGCGCCGCGATTGAGCTTCTTCAATTCCTCGTAGCCGAGGCCCACTTCTCCAGCGTGCCGGGGCGGAAATTCTCGACGATGATGTCGCATTTCGCGGCGAGCTGCCGCAGCAGCGCGCGGCCGCGCTCGCTCGAAAGGTCGAGCGTCACGCATTTCTTGTTGCGGGCTTCCGAGAGCCACACCAGCGTGTCGCCGCATTCGGTGTCGGTGCCGAGCCGGCGCAGCGAATCGCCGGTCTTCGGCGGCTCGACCTTGATCACCTCGGCGCCGAACTCGCCGAGGATGGTCGCGCAATGCGGTCCGGCGATGAAGGTGCCGAGATCGAGGACGCGAATTCCGTTCAAGGCGGTCATAATCCGGCTCCGAATGGCGGAAGGGGTGGGATTCGAACCCACGGTACCCTTGCAGGCACGCCGGTTTTCAAGACCGGTGCCTTAAACCACTCGGCCACCCTTCCGTATCAAGAATTTCAATCGCTTACATCACGCCGCGATCGGACGCAACGCGAACAGGGGCCCAAACGGGGGCCAAAGCTCTTACGAGGCGAGAAAACACCCGATGCAAGGCTATTCAGCGTTGATGCCATCGACGCGTCAGCCTGCTTCGCGCGCTTGTGCTTCACAACAAGGTAGAGAGCGCC